>CAISUK010000194.1 GCA_903888645.1 uncultured Pseudomonadota bacterium
AGTCCCCCGGCAGAGCCGGGGGCTTACCTCTATGAGTTAGCGACCGCGCGAACTCCCCGCAGTTTCACCATCACTTGGGGTTCGCGCAGCCAAACTACTAGAATCACAACACCAACGGCCCATCAAAGTCCGTGGTACGAAAAATTCCATGTTCATGCACTTCGCAGCCACGGGTATCGGGCATTCGGTAGAGGCGCAAATTATCCTCGTCGAGTTTAACCTCGGCCAGCAATCGGCGCTCAAGATCTTCCATTTTTGCCATATCTATCTGGCATTCGAACACCGATTTCTGCACTCGCTGTCCGGTACCCTCGCAGACCCGAGCAACGCGCCGAAGGCGGCGGCGCCCCTCGCGTGTTTCGGTATTCACATCGTAGCAGACGATAACGAGCATGCTTACTTCGGGCAGAACGGCAGGTAGGCTTCGGTGTCACCGCGTACTGCTCGGGCAAGCAGCCGCGCCTGCACGAAGGGGGCGAGACCGAGCGCAAGGTTGCTGTCGAGAAGCGGGTGTGTCAGGTTTTCTTGTTTGCGCTCCTGATAGGCGGTGACGACGGCACGCCGCGGATCGTCCTTGAGCGTAACGGCGCCGCCGGGATGCTCGACAAAATCCGCGGCGGAGATCTGCCGCCGGTTTATCAGTGTCAATGCCATTCGATCGGCCAACAGCGGCCGAAACTCTTCCATCAAGTCGAGCGCCAGCGCGGCACGGCCGGGGCGCAACACATGGAGGAAGCCGACCTGCGGATCGAGGCCAACGGACTCAATGGCGGAGCGCACATCGTTCATCAACATTGCATAGAGAAACGAAAGCAGCGCATTCATGCGATCGAGCGGCGGTCGGCGGGTGCGGCCGTTCATTGTGAAGTCGGCCCTGGCATCGGCGCGTACAACAAATGGCAGGGCGGCAAAATAACGCTTGGCGGCGTCGCCCTCGATACCGCGTATGCCGTCGAGATCGGGCGCAAATTCCAGACGCGCCAGCGCGCGGCCGAGTTCGTCGGCAGTTGCCGTCAACGCCGCACCGTCTTCCTCGCGACCGGTATCGCGCGCACCGCGCAACAGCACCTGGCGGCAATTCTTGATCTTGCCGGCGATCAAGGAACGGCTCGCCGACGCACAGAACTCGGCGTCATCGGCACGGCGAAATTGGGCTTGCCGCAGCAGCACGTTGCCCGATACCGGCCCTTCCAAACGCGCCTTGAATCGGCCGTGGCCGTCTAGCAGCACCAGGCTCTTGCCGTCATCGGCAAGCCGGTGCATGAGGTTCGATGAAACCAAGACATGGCCAAAGCAGACCACCGTCGATAGATGATGCAGCGGCACGCGCAGCTTCGTCTCACGCTCGATCTCGACGCGCAGGGTATCGTTATCCAGATGCAGGTAACTGTCGGGATTCGTGACGTAAAGTGTGTTGAGAAGTTGCATGGCGATCTGATAATTTATGCGTCGGCGACGAACAGCCGAGCGCGCGCTACGCTGGTCGCGCCGGTGTCGCGCAACGCTGGCTGACAGAGTTCGATCAACGAGCAGTTCTTGCAGCGGGCGTCGTTGATGGCTTTTGGCATGGTCTTGGTTTCGATCAACATGCGTATTGCGGCAGCGGCCTCGGCGACGCGCTCGCGCAATCCCATTGTGATAGCTACCTCGCGGCGACGCCGGGATGTGGCGTAATAGAGCGCACCATTGGGGACCGATCGCCCGGTCATTTCTTCTAGGCAGAGTGCCTGCGCCGCCAATTGCAGGTCGTCGCAGGCGGCAATCCATGAAGCCTTGTTGCGACTGCCGTGCTTGTATTCCACCGGGTAGGGCGTGCCGTCAACTTCGAACTCGACAATGTCGGCCTTGCCGACCAGGCCCAAGCGATCATTCCAGATCGGTAATGCGCGCTCCACGTGCAAGCCAGTGCGGGTCTCAAAGCCCGGTTGGTCGACCTGCTTATGCACCGCCTGGCCGCGCAGCGTGTGCAAGTTGTCGGCGAACACCTGGTCGACGTGGATAAGCGCGCACTGGCGCTGGCAGTAGCACCAGTGCTGGAGCGCAGACAGAGAGATGGGATCGGCGACAGCCTCAGTCACGCGCGGTTCATCATGCCAGCAGCCTATTCAGCAGTTCGTCGCGGCTGATGCCTTGGTGGGCGGCAACGGCTGCGAGGATCGCCGCCAGGGTGCCAATGCGCAACGGGTCGTGGATGGGAATGGTGACGTGGTGTTCGCCACGCTCGGTGGTTGTCAGCCGAGCATGGCTACCCGATTGGCGCGTCGCCACGTAACCCAGTTTCCCCAAGGCACGGATCAGGTCCGGTCCAGACAGATCCCGAGGTATTCTCATGCCGCCAAGGACTCTTCCCGAGTGATATGTAAGCGGATCACACCGGGCTTTTTGTCGGCGTCGAAGTGACAACGCACGGCATCGCGCACCTGCGCGTGCAGGCCCGGCAGATCGTCGGCCTCAGTAAAAATATCCTCGCCAACGGCGCGCGCCGTAAAGCCGCCCTCGGGCGCTTCTTCAACGATGAAATGGATTTCTGTCATAGTTAGAACCCCTCGATGATTTCTGGTGCAACGCCAGACTCTGCCAACGTGATGTTTCCTTCAACATCGACACTCAGGCTGCCATGCACTCTGGCCGACGAGCATTTGCCTGCTTTGCTGCCATGTTGCCACCAGATCACTTTCTTCACAGCCATGCTTCCTTCCGGGCGAGCCGAGGAGGCATCATTCTCGAAAATCCGCGGCAGGATTGCTTTCAAGGTATCAGCATCAGTATTGCTGAAAGCAGTACGCTCTGCGAGTTGTGGATTCATGCTGCCATAGCAAACATAAATGCCTTGGTCGACGCGGTGTTTCATGCCCATGGTATCGGAACCGCGCTTGCTGCCGTCGCCTTCGCCGCTAACACTCTTGGTGATCTGTGTACTGGTAACGCTGACCGGCTCGATGCTGAACGCGGATTGAATGGTGACAGGGCCGCGAATCGGAATCGAAACGCCGCTAGCGTCGGCGGTCTTGCCGAAGGCGAATACTTGGCCAAAAGCACGAACATCGAACCACTTCGCGCAAGCTTTCTTTGCCGTTTCATCCTTGTTGGCCTTGGCGCCGAAAACCGCTTTGCCCAAACCATGCTCTTCCGATTCGGCGCGGTTCTTCAGACTGGTTTCGCCATCGATCTTGCGGTCATCGGACTGAACGAAGACGGCATGTCCAGATTCGAGAAGCCGATCGCGAATCTTGCGCTTGATGCAGACATCGGTAATTTCGCCGAAACCACCGTAATCGGTACGCGGGCGGTTGCCATTGAGTGGGTCGCCGTTTGGATTCGCGTGCTTGACGCTGAAGACAATGGCGAAGTCGATCTTGTTTTGCAGTGTGGTCATGGTTTGTGCCTCCAGGAGTTCATTCAGTAAGGGATTTGTCGTCGGCCGCTACCGGGTCGGTGCCTTGCCAAAAGACGGCGCGCTGGCAGTGGTAGCCGAGAAGAAACTCGCCAGACAGCGCGCGATCGCTGGTGAAGTCATCAGCCTCGAATCGGCAAAGGATTTCGTCGAGCAGCTTTTCGCGCTTCCAGAGGAATCCCGCACCTTTTTCGGAAGCGCGCAGGCGCGACTTGTATGGCGCCAGGGCCAGTTCGATATTGCGCCACGTCGAAAAGGGACGCTCGGCAAAGCGCTGCATCAGGCGTGCTGCCGTCGTGTCGCGCTTTTCTTCCGCTTGCCGGAGTGCATAGCCTTCAATGCCGTCGGCAAGTGCCAGCAGACGCCCATAGAGATAGTCGCGTGTAGTCCTGTCTTCTTCCAATGCCATTTGATAGTCCTCCCCCTGTGATTTTGCATAACCCCGGAAAAGCGCGCAGGCGATGCCGAGGCACTTTTCCCATTCCCAATGATCGAGTCCGACCCGATTCGCCGCGCGGTGCGCAGTTGACAAAACCAGATCGAAAGGCACGGTTTGCCCATCGATAATGCACGGCAGCAAGCGCTCGATCGAGGCCTTGCGAAGTTTCTCGTCCAGGCGCGTGCCATGTGCAGCCTCGGCGATGTCGCGCGGTGCGGGCGCACCGACAAACTTTGCGTTCTTGCCAAAGTCCTGCGGCCACGCGTACCGCGTATGCCAACTCTCGACCCGATCAAGAAACTCGGAACCCTTGAGTTCTCGATAGTAAGTAATCGCCATGCGCCCCGGCGTGGCCGAATCTAGTCCCATGACGACCACGTCGTCGGTCGGGTCAAGGTTCGCCCTATAGCCGCTTAGCGCCTGTTTGAGCCTCAGGGCAAACGATTGGCCGCCATCGCCGGCCAACGGAATTTCTGTTGCCTCCTCCGGCTGCGAGCTGGCCCTATTACCAACGATTAGAGCCAACGTATCCTTGAATGGGTCGGGAATGGGCTTCCCAGCGACAGCCCAGCTTACGATGACTTGATCGCCACTCTTGTAGGCTTGGCGCCCGATCAACCAGCGCAGGGCGTTGTGTGCCTTTTGCGTAACGTCGGACCCGACGCCGCAGGCTTGCTGACCGTCCTTGTCAGTAAATCGCCCTCTGAACGTATAGCCTTGCTCATCATTTGCACTGATGAGCTTCGCGCCATCCCCTGCATGACGAATGCGTTTTGGGTGGCTCAACGCAAGCGCGGCGTCGTTCTCGCCGGTCACCATGCACAAACCTCTAGCATCTTTTCTGGAAGTATCGAACCCGATCCACGCTTCTTGCAAAGACGTGTCGGTCCAGACTGCAGTATTGGGATCGTCGGGTAGCCATACCTGCCAGCGGATGAAGGCGTCGCCCTGATCGCGCTTGCCTTCCTTGGCGGTGAGCAGTCGGAAAATATCCGGCGCATTTTCACCCTGCCACTCAGTCAGGAGCTTGCCATCGGTGCCCACATGAAGCAGATTTTCCTTAACCAGATCTGCAACCACAGTACCTTTACGCACATAGGCGAGGACACCGTTGGCCTTGGGATGTGAAAAAGGAGAATCGCACCAGGATGAGAGTAATGCTTCATAGCTTTGAAAACATGCGGGTTTCGTACCCCCAAACGCGGCGTAGTCCGCTGCGCAATACTGCACTTTGTCGCACAGCGGATGTGCGGCTTCTCCAGCGGTACGGCTCGCCGACTTATCAGTCGCAGGGATTACCGTTTCTTCCTTCTGGACAGTCTTTGCACCCTTGAAATTGCCCTGCCCGTCGATGGCGATCTCGATATGCGCCTGCTGCGGCGTATGGCTGATCGGCATCAAGAGCGCCGCGCCGGGTGGTTCCCGACCCTTGCACGCTTCATAGGTCGCGTGCAGCTTCTCAATCCAGGCCATCGCTCGCCTCCATTGCCGTCGCTTCGTCTTCCACCGCTCGCAGCGTCTCGTTCCTGACGAAGACCTTCCTCGTCATCTCGCGCACAAATTTTCGGGCGGTGCAGGTCTCCGGTTGATCGAAACAGATCACGCCATCCCTCATGGTCGGCTTCCAGAACCGCGCATAAAGCTTGTCCTCGCCAGTTTCGTCGGGATAATCAAAGCCATGAAACATCAGGCCGAACGCGAGTTCGCCGGCATTGTCGTAGTGTCCCGGGCCGGAACCGAAAGCGGCAGGTTCGACGTAACCTTGGCAATCTCGTGTTCCGAGAAAAACGTCTTGCCTGCCGCCGCGATCCAGCATGCGCTTGGCGATATCGTTGTGCTTGGCCGGGTTGCGGTCGTCTTTCAGTTCCGAGCGGTGCTCGTTCCAGACAAAATGCGCCTGTACTTGATATTCGACGTCGGCAAGAAACGTGTAGATCGCCAGATCGTTGCCACCACTGTAGACCAGCGGCTTGGTGCCCTTGGTCTGCGTACGGATCGGCTTGACGATGCGCACGGCATCAATAATCCAGACGAACGTCGGTTTCCAGTAGATCGACTTTGCGACGCCTTTTAGCGCCTCGTAGGTAGGGACGTGGTAAGAACATTTTTCTCCACCAACGCGGGTCAAGGGATCGGTGAACAGGGCGTGACGCCCGCGCACCTTGAATTCGATCCGGTTACGGCTGGGGTCGGTCACGATATCAAAGCCTCCATTGCTTGAACGGGTTCGCTGTCCAACCCGAATTCCTGGCTGTAGTAGCGCTGATCGAGGTGGAGAATGTCAATGCCATCTTGAATAGGATGTACCGCCTGCGCTGCCATGAGTGCCGATAGCATATTCGGAAATAGATTCACTGTATATTGTTGCGCCCGTTTTAGCAGTTTGAACTGCTTGTCCACCTCGAAGGCCGCGCACAGATCGGCAACGAGTTCGCGTCCCGCTTTGCCGTAGGGAACGATCACGCCACGAGTCGGCGCGTCAATGGCCTTAAAGGCTTTGGCGGCGGTCATGAAAGATTGGTATAGCAGACGCGGCGGCTTGCCTGGATTGCACGCGCAATAGTCGTATGTGGCAAGCGTGTTGGCCGAAAGCAGGTTGAGCAATGTGTCGTTGCGCCCGGTTTCGCTTGGTACCAATGGATAGACCATTTCGGTGGCACGCGCAAAGAAGTAGTTCTGGTAATACCAAGCCAGCAATTCCGGTCCGATGCGGTCGTTGCCGTATTTCTTGGGATCGTCGTCGAAATCGGCCAGGACGCGCTCAGCCTTTTCCTGGCCAACCTTGATGGCAGTCAGGGTGCCGAGGTTTTCGTCTCTTGCCTTGACGACATGAACGATGCCGGTTTCGCGCGCGCCGTTGCGGTTGCAACGCCCGGCCGCCTGCGCAATCGAGTCCAGCCCGGCGGTGAAGCGAATGACAGCGCCGAAGTCGACATCGACGCCAGCCTCGATCAACTGCGTGCTGATGCAAAGAATCGGAATCTTCCAGCGCAGGCAGCGGCGAACGAATCGCAGGATGCGCTTGCGGTGCGCAGGACACAGGCTGGTGCTCAGGTGAACGACAGGCGCTGCTCCCCTTCCATTGCATAGTCGATAGAGTGCCCGCGCCGACGCCTTGGTATTGACGACGACAAGGCAGCTTCCGGCTCGCCCGCACTCCTCATGCGCCAGTTGGGCAATCTCATCGTACGTCCAGTCGCCGGGTTTGCGTCGATTGACAACTTCCACCCGTTTCAGCTTGGCAAACAAGTCCTTCAAGTCTGGCATCAACTCGTGACCCGCTGGAATGCGTAGCGATCCAAGATCGGGATTGACCCGATCCAGCAGCGGCTGAGTCGCAGTGCATAACACCACTGTGCTGCCACACTGTTCGACAAGAAAATTGATGGCGTTGTTGAACAGGTGCACGCAGTTGATCGGCAGCGTCTGGATTTCGTCGAAGACAATGACTGCGTCGGCCAATTGGTGCATGCGTCTTGCGCCTCGCGTACCGGCTCCGAAAAGCGTTTCAAGCAACTGCACGTTGGTAGTGAAGATCACCGGCGCATCCCAATTCTCGGTCAGCATCTTTTCTCGCCAGCCCTCCTGTTCCGGAGTCAAGTTGCCGTGATGTTCCAACACGATGCGTCCATGGCTGTCCGGCACATCGGCGGGTTCGAGAACCTTGCGTACCACGTCTGCATTCTGGTCAATGATCGAAGTAAATGGGATGGCGTAAACAATGCGATCCATGCCGTGATGGGCGACATGATTCAGGGCAAATCGCAAACTCGCCAACGTCTTGCCGCCGCCGGTAGGTACAGTCAGCGTAAATAGCCCCCGCGGCCGTGTCGCAGCGTCGAGGCAATGTTGTGCGATGTCGCGACGAATTTCATTGATCGATTGACGCTGCGCAAATTTCGCTAGATAGGCTTCGAGCCGACCAACAAGAACCGCCCACGCTTCGTAGCGGCCGTGCATCCTGTTGCGGGCCGGTCCAGGCTTTTCAAAATCCGCCGTATCCAGACGATCAGCATCTATCAGGCAACTGAAAAGCAGGCGCGCAAGCAAGCCGATCTGTTGTTGTATGACAATTTTTCTTCCAGCCGCAGAACCGGATGTGGCGATGCTGGCCAAACGTTTCTGCATGCCCTCGACCAATTCCTTGCTTTGCAGCAAGGCTCGCGCACGATCAATGACTTCTCGATCGACCTCAGAAAGCACTTCGTCTAGGAAGGTTCGCTGCGTGCTCTTGCGCATCCGTTTGCCGAAACCATCCTCGCCGGCTGGCGTCAAGCAATCGATCAATCCCGAATGGTGCGAGGCAACGCCAAGTGCAAGCATCTGAGCAACCAGGCAACCCAGATCACCTTGCTTTGAAAGCTCGCTCCAGATCAACTGGGCGCCAGCCGTAGAGTGATCGATCTTGCCTTTCAGCCGTTCGGCATCGACGTACTCTTCGTCTTCGTCCTGATTGAGTAAGTCGACCGCCGACTTCAGGTAGTTCTGGAATGCAGCCGAGTACTTGCCCAAATCGTGGACGATGCCCATCAGCTCACAATGAAATGCCAGCCCAAATTTCGCTCCGTACAGCCCCGCCTTGTCAGCAACACCTTGCAAATGCTCGCTCAGTGGTTGCTGAATGCCATCCTTGCGCACGTGCGCAATGAATTTGTCCACCTTCCCTTCCTCCATCTGTTGCAGGGACGCGGCTGCGTCAGTTGGGTCAGTGTAAATGGGTCGTGGCTCACCAGATGAGCCTATCCAATATCACTTCAACCTATGCCTTTTGCCTATGATATCCGCAAAGACTGATCTGTCCAACGAAAAACCTTTCCCGATATAGGTCATTTGCCTGGCTTCGCTTGGCATTGCGTCCGATCTTAGTCACACGTAGACTCGTCGCTCCAATCTCCGTCTCCGCCAGTTTCGATGCCCCCAACACTCGGCGCCACCGCCCCGCCGCCCCGCACCATCGCCAGCGTGCTCGCCTTTGCCGCGCTGATCGTTTGCGTCGCGATGGGAATCCGCCATACCTTCGGTCTCTTCCTGACACCGATGAGCATGGCGCATCAATGGCCGCGCGAAGTGTTCTCGTTTGCCATCGCCCTGCAGAACTTGATGTGGGGCGTTTCGCAGCCGTTCGCCGGATTGCTTGCCGACCGCTATGGGGCGCGGCGGTTGCTCTGGGCGGGCAGCCTGCTTTATGCCGCCGGCCTGCTCGGCATTGCCTACGCCGCCAGCGGTAGCGGCCTGGCGGCCAGCGCCGGGGTGATGATCGGCATCGTCCAGAGCGGCACCACCTATAGCGTCGTATTTTCCGCGCTCGGCCGGCTAGTTCCGGATGCCCGGCGCAGTTGGGCGATGGGCATCGTCGCCGCGGCCGGTTC
>CAISUK010000195.1 GCA_903888645.1 uncultured Pseudomonadota bacterium
TGCTGTGCCAGTCCTTTGGAAATGCGCGTCGGGACGGTTGCGCATTCCGCCGAGGCAGCAGCCAGCGAGTAGTATCCGATGATATGCTTTTCGCCACGCAGCGCAACGTAGGTTCGAGCACTCTGGTTGCGTTGGTTCTGCAGTGCATGTCGATGCAGGAATCGGTTTAGTGCCTCGTTGCCGCACTCGAATCCACAAACGTCATGGGCCTCCGTGAGGAGTTCGGGACCCCGTAGCGGCAATTTCATTTGGTCTCAAAGACGCTCGGTTTCTTGAGTAGCTCCCTGAGACGTGGAATCGATTTGGCCGGTTGATCGAGGGCAGCGTAAAAGGCATTCATCTGCTCTTCGGGCAGGACAAAGCGCGTCTGAGAGGCCAGAGTCTCGTCAGCAACCGTGCGCACGGCGCGAAGAACAAATTCGCTGACGTTCTGATGCGACAGGATGGCGGCATGGCGAATGCGGTCCTTCTCGGCCGACGCGAGTCGGATTTCGATGCGTTCTTCCTTGACTGTGGCGCCCATAAACGTGACTCCTCACAATTTCCGGACAGTATGCGGACTTCAACTGACTTTACAAGATGAAGAAGGACAACCGTGATCGTGGAACACGCAGTGTTTTTATCCGCATTTTGTGCGCAGAATATGTGAGGTTTCCTACGAACCGCGCAGCCCATTCGTCGGCCTGGACCGCCATTCGGCTGAGAATACAAAGGTCATGATGTGAATGGCTGGCTTGGCAATAAGCCAATTCACACAAGCGACCCTTTGCGGACATAGCGGCTGCTCCTCCATTGCGGACGTTCGGTCTGCGTGATCACCCGAAAGCTGCCGCTGGGCTGATGCCATCACATCTCCTCGGCTGAACGGCGGCAGCGACCGGGTTCCGGTCATTCGAAGTGGCGAGCCGCATGTCGGCAACCGGCCATCTGCGGCCTCTACCAACTGCGCTACTCTTCTGCGTCATAACGCGCTGGCCTGAATAGATCAACGTGGGCATGTCTTCAAGAATGATTACTATTGAGCAGAAGCTGCTTGGCACGACAGTCGTTTTGTCGGACGGCAGCGTCGGCACTATCAAGGAATTGCGGCCCAACCGACCTTGGTATATATCCGTCGAGACGGATGGCCAGACAAGGCTTACGTTGCATATCTCGAAGATGTCGGCCGAGAAACTTCTTGTGTCCATGCCGATCTCCCGGAAGAACCACGACGGGCCGGGAGCCGCGGTGCATCACGCCCGGCCAAAAAGCCAACCGCGGAAAGCAGAGGTCGCCATGGTCGCATGTCTGAAACCATGGCGATGACGAAGCAATATTACTTGCCGATCTGCTTGCTGACGGCGTTTTCCTGTTGATTCAGGGTGCGCTGCTCCTGCTTGGTAATGTGGCCGCCGTCCTGGCTGGCCATCAATTGCTCTTCCTTGCGGATCTGACGATCTTCCTTGTGCAGTTTGGCGGCCTCGGCCTTGCTGATTTCACCTTCCTTGACTTCCTTGTTGATGCGCTTGTTCTGGTTGGCGAGGCGCTTGTTGACCTGGGCGCGGCGCGGATGATCCTTGGCCCACTGGCCGTCGCCTTCGGCGGCGAATGCGCTGCCGATTGCGGTCGCGGCGAAGGCGGACAACAGGAGTGCGGACAGCAGATTGCGATGTGGCATGATATTTCTCCTTGAGCATGAGTGTTGTTCGTCAGTAACAGCAAGGTCGCGGTGGCGGCCTTGACGCGATTAACGTGCTGCAAGGCCGCCGGGTGACCTGCTTTGTGTAACATCATTGGCGTTGTTGTAAGGAGTTATGTCCAGCCAATCCGGACTTGGGACCCTACCGCCAACCCGGCTCAGTTCTGCGAGTTCATCCAACATGGCTGACGTATGGGTGATCGCCTGTACGCTCAAGGCAAATGCTGAATTTGACCTTGATAAGAAAAGTACGGGTCGCTATGCGAGCGATGCCCAACGGGTAATCTGCCTGGACGCTTGGGTGGTATGACACACAGAGACTCAGGGTTGGACGAGGTGGCAGAGTCATTCTGATTCGGGAAAGCTGCCTATGGTGACCGGGCCTTTACGACCCACAGTGGCCTGATGACAAACGCGCCGATTTTGGCAGCAAATTGACCAGAAACCAGGTGCTCGACGTTCGAGGACCATGTTACAGGCCTCCTCCGAAGCGAATCATCAAAATTACTGTAGGTTTTACCTGAAGTCCCTCAGGAACTACTGCCCTTTGGCAGGTTTTCCAAGCCGTTTAGAGTATGCAAACACCACCTCGCCATCGGGATGCGCGTACGTGGCATCCTGTGGCAACAATGATCGGACATACTCGACCTGAAGCTCGTCCGGCGTTACGGTGACACGGACACGGCCGGAGTTTGGCAGCCGGTCACCCGATTGATAGGCTTGATCGTTGTATAGGGAGTAATTCGGGTCGGCCGGTTCGGGCAAGGTCTGATACACGACACCGTCAAGTTCTTGCCTAGCAAAGAGGTGGTCGTGCCCCTGAAAAAACACTGTCACGCCATTCTTTGCCATTAACTGATGAATGGGTAGTTCCCATCCTGGGCGTCGCTGCGTGAACTCGAATTCTCCGCCCCGGTTTTTTCCACCCCACTCAAACTGCTCTGCCAATTCGACACCACCCCGACCGGTGCCAAGAACATGGTGGGCAAAGACGAACTTGATCTTGGCTTTGCTGGACTCCAGCGTCTGCTTCAGCCAGCGGTATTGGACGTCACCAAGCGTGATATTCCAAAGATCGCGCTGCTTCTTTCCTCCGCCGAAGACGTTATCCACCGCTTGCGGTGAATGCCAATACGGATCGATAACGACAAATAGGGCATCACCCCAGGTCCATGCGTAGTAGTCGCGTAACAAGCCGATGTGAGGGACAGGCACGCTGTCCCCGGTATAGAAGGCATCCGGGGCAGGCTGTGGGAAGAATGCATCGCGGGCGTTCTGCGCCCAGACGGCAACGTTGTCCGGAGTGCCGTCAAGATTGGCGAGCGAAGCCTGCTCGTGGTTGCCATTGACCAGAAATAGCGGCGCCGACTGGCCGACCAGCGACAGAAAGGGTCTCTGCACCCGATAGCGCTGCCTGACATTCTCGGCATTGATCACCGACAAAGTGTCGACGCTGAAGTCATCACCGATCAGGATATAAAAGTCTGGCCGGTCGGTAGCCGCCGCGCGCAGGGTCTGCGCATAGAGTACCGGGGCGAACTGGTGGCGCCGTTCGGGATGTGAATCTCCCTGAATTTCGAAAACGAATCGACTGCCTGGCGGACGATGCGTCTGCACCGACTGTTCATGCAGGGCAGCGAATGTCATCTCGTCTGGTGTTCTGTGACGAAGGCGGTAATAAACCGGCCTGCCGGTCGACAGACCCTCGAGGAGCACCTGGACTGGCTGGCTGGGCACCAGTTTCACCATTTCTGTCTTGCGGGTGAAACTCCCTGATGCCATTCCATACTCGATGTAGGCCTCCCTGGCATCGGCAGACAAGAGGCTGGCAGTCACCGAGGTCGCGGTCGGTCTGCCAAGAATCACGGATAGACTATCCATTTCCCTGACGTCAGCAGGCAGGACCCAGGCATCCGTCCCGCGCCCCAGGCGATTTGGCTTGTCGGTACGCTCCGCCAGCCGCTCATCGTCTGGCCTTTGGGCGCGAATCGTATCGACAACCGCAAGGATGAAGACGGCCAAGACAACTAAGCGGAGCATCTGCAAATTGATCGACTTCATTTACTTGCCTTGCTGTCAAGGAGTCGTCGGGATGCTGTAGGAATGAACTACCTGGCGATTACCATTCCCATCTGCTTGGGCCCCCACAAAATCGACTGTCGCCTTGTCCGGGGCCACTGTGACACGTAGATGGCCTGAACCAGCGAGAATCGTACCTGCCTGATATCCATACTCGGCAGCAAAGCGGGGGATACCCTGCCCCGGATGGCCGGGCTGCGGAACTTCCTGATAGACGATGCCATCCAGCGTTTGCATGGCGTAGAGATGATCGTGGCCGTGAAACACGGCACTGACGCCATGGCGCACCAACAACTGATGAATCGGCAATTCCCAGCCGGGGCGGTGTGTTCGAAAGCCTTCACTGCCGTCCGCATTGTGCCCGCCCCACTCGCCAAATTTGGCTGCCTCGACACCGCCTCGTCCCTGTCGATCACGCCCGCCGACCAGTTGATGCACAAAAACGAACTTGTAGCGCGCCTTGCTGGTTGCAAGTATGTGCTTCAGCCACTGATACTGGGTATCTCCGAGTGACAAGTCCCAGCCTTCGTCACCGCGCCGGCTACCGCCATGCCAGTATGGATCGAGGACGATGAGCAGGGCATCCCCCCAAGTCCAAGCGTAGTAGTCCTGAAGTTGACCCGCAAAGGGGTCTGGCTTGTCATTGCCAGAGTAGAAAGCATCGGGAACCGGATTGGGAAAATAGCGCTTGCGCTCGCCATTGGCCCAGACCGCGAGACTATCGGCGCCATCCCGTGCGAGCCGACTTTCTTCGCCGTCGTGGTTGCCAATCACCAAGTAAAGCGGCATCGAATGGCATACCTGACCAAAGTAGGCGCGCTGAGCGCGATATTGCTGATCGGCATTGGCGCGCCCTTCGTGCTTGCCGCTCATGAACGTGTCCCCTAGGTCGATATGAAAATCAGGGGCATCGGTCAAGGCATTGGCAAGCGAGCGTTGATACAGCGTTGGGTCGGTATTCAGGTCGAGATGAGAGTCGGCAGTGAGGGTGAAGCTGAAGGGAGTGCTGGCCAGACGCTGGGTTTGGAAGTTCCCGTCGACAATTGATCTTCCAGTATTCACATCTCTGACTTGATAGGCGTAGCGCGTGTTCGAGCGAAGCTTCGCAAGAACAATTTCCTGAGGTTGCCCTTTCTGGAGGCGGTACTCGGGGGTACGCATTAAAGCCGCCGTCGCCTCGGGACCATAGGTGATGAGGACATCTCGATCCTGGTCATAGTGCAGAAGGCTCAACAAGATCGAAGAGCCTGTCGGCCGGCCGAGAATTACGTCGGCCGAACCTGTTCGCGGAATGGCCGGCGTGGGTTGACGTGGGCCTTGACCGTCGGGCTGACGCGCGTCGCCCGACCGGGGAGGCCGGCCGCCGTCCCGTGGATAGTCTTGAGCGGACAGCGGCATGGCCAGCAACATCAACCCACCGATCAATAAGTGACCTATGGCGCTCTTCATTTTAATTTCGGCGGTTGGCCTTGTTCAACCGACAGTCAGGGGTTAGTTGGCACCACCTTTCTTTCCGCCTTTCTTGCTGGCCTTGACGGTCTGCAAGGCCTGCTTGTCCGCTTGCAATTTTGCTTTGTCAACCTGAATCGCCTGCTTGACGGCTGCCGTATCCTGATGGCTGGCTTTTGCGGCTTCAAGCGCTTGCTTGTCGGCCTGGAGTTTTTGCTTGTCTGCCTGGATGGCCTGCTTGTCCGCGGTGATGGCGGGATCGGCGGCAAGGGCAGAGCCGGCCAGCATGGCGGTAAATGAGAAAATGATGGACTTCTTCATGACGACTCCTCTTGGTGGATGAAAGATGATGGATGTCAGATTGGCCGGGACGAATTATCGCTTCACACCGAAGAACATATCCGTGTTTCCGATGTTTGGCATGCTGATCGGCGTCGAGTACAGGAACGGCCCCTTGGGTTCGGTCGGATCGACCTTGCGCAATGCAATCAGGGCCTGCTTCTGCTTTGAACTGAGGGACTGTCCGACCTTGGCGAAGGCCGTGGCGTAGAGGAAGGACAAATTGCCATCCAGTTCGCCATAGCGTCGCGATAGTGACAGCACCTTGGCCGGGTCGGCCGTTTCGCCCTTCAGGAAGCGCCGCAGTTCGGTGGTGATTTCCCGCCGGACGCGGACGATTTCAGTGAGATCGTTGCGTTGCAGATCAGTCAGTGCGGTGATCTGCCGACGCTGGCTGTCATTCAGTGTCGCAAGGAAGGCCTCCCCGCTGTTGCCTGTGAGCGTGGTACTGATCGAGTAGTCGCGCTTGCCCATCGCCGGGGCCGTCTTCATGCCGAATCCGCCGAAGTACATGCCGTGCCGCTCGGGGCAGAAGTAGGTGTCGGCATCGATTGAACCGCCTTGCCAGGAGAACATTTCGCTGGCGTAAGTCATCACAGCGACGTTGACTTCATGAGACATGCTGCGACGGTCCAATGGCTCGGCGACTTCCGGCCACGTGCTGGAATCGCCGAACTTGAGCCGGGACAGCGCCGCCTTCTGAGCGGGTGTCAGGCCGCGCAGGACGCCGCCCATCACCTTGGCCCGGTCGTAGGAAAGCTTGCCATCCAGGGCATAGAGATCAGCCGAGTATTTCATGACGGCCTGCTTGTCCAGGCCGGCACTGCCGGCAGGCAGTTTGCCTTCCATGTTGAGCCGGAAGGCCTTGATCAGCGGCAAGCGCATTTCCGCGAAGCGCTTGATGTCGCCTTCCTGTTCCTTGGCCAAGGTCAGCAGTTGAGACTTCTGACCTTCGTTCAAGATGACCAGCATGTTGTGGGCAATCTTGGTGAGGAAATTGGTGTTATGTCCCCCCTCGCGGGCATCGATGTCCCGCATGTACTGGAAGCCGAAATAGTCCGAGACTTTGCCGGGAGGCAAAAACGTGTCATAGCCGAAGTCACCGGTCAGGAATGCCAGTCCATCGAAGGCGATAGTGTTGAGTTGCGCACGATCGGAGATGGCCTGCTCGAGGGAGTATTTGCGACCGGCATCGAGATCATTTGATTGCCCCTTCGAGCTACTCTCCTGGCGTATATCGCCACGGCGTGGCTCCCCGGCACGGGCTTGGCTAGGACGGGCGACCAAACCCTTGGGCGATTCGGTGCAGATCGCTGCGACTAGTCCATCGCGTGTGTTGTGCTGGACCGTATCACCAGCATTCTTGCGACGACAATCGGCATAGGCTTGAGGGGGCGGCTCATGCCTGTCGCTCGTACCGACGCCCGGGCCGGCAGGTGGCGGCGGAACTTCCTGTGCCTGAACAACAAATGTCGTCAGGAGCAGTGTCAGAATCGAGATTGATCGCTTTGCGGTCATGACAGCTTCTCCAGTCGAAAGTCGGCGTGGTCCAATCTCGAACACCGGATTATTGGAACAGAGTTGAGGCGCTGTCGAGATAGGACGTCAGCACACTCTGGTCGGTGATCGCATCCGAATACAGGTAGGGGACGGTCGCCGTGGTGAAGTCGAAGGGCGTACCATCGGCGTAGCTGCCCGACAGGATTGAATGGCGCAGGCTAGCGAGCTGCGTCTTCTGCGCGTCGCTGAGGCTGGCATAGACCTGTTTGAAGATGGTCGCATAGTGGTAGTTGTTTTCCCCGTCCAGTTCGCCATAGGTGCCCGACAGCGCCAATACCTTTGTCTTGACTGCGTCGCTATCGGCGGTCGACACGCGCAGGCCGCGCAGCAGCAGGGCGATGTCGGTGCGCACCTGAACGATGTTGCTCGTACCCGCATAAAGGTCACTGCGCTGCGTGTCGACCAGGCTGGACATGAGTGCGGCCTGGTTCGTGCTGACATACCCCTGGGTGCTGTCGCTGAGCGCTGCTCCGGCTGTCGCAGTGAGTTGTTCGCTGATGCTATAGCCTTCATGACCGACGGCTGGGGCATCCTTCATATAGAAGCCGCCGTAGTAGGTGCCGTGGCGCTCGGGGCAGAAGTAGATGTCCGCATCCAGCGACCCGGCATACCAGCTGTACAAGTCGCTGGCATAGGTCATGACCGCGACCATCGTGCCCTGCGGCAGGCCACTGAGCTTGCTTTGCACTTGGGCATCGGTGACGTTTGGCCAGGAGTTCCAGCCCTTGCCTTTCATCGCGTCGAGATAGGCCTTCTGGCTGGCATCGAGGGAATTGAGGATGTTGGCGTAAAGAAGAGCACGGTCGAAGCTGATCTGCCCGTCGATCAGGTACAGGGCGCGCGAGGCCACCTTGATCGCATCCAGGTTTAGGCTGCTGGTGCCCGCAGGCAAATTGCCGTCGATCAGGCGCCGGAAGGCCTGCATGATCGTGAAGCGCTGGTAGCCGTATTGCTGGACCTGGCTCAGCTGCGCGGAGGCCAGTGTCCTCAATTGCGCGAGCTGAGCGTCGTTGAGCGTGTATAGGACGTTGTTGGCGATCCGAGTGAGGAAGCTGGTGTTGTGCCCCATGTTGTCGGGATCGTTGTCGCGCAGGTACTGGAAGCCGGTGTAATCGGCCACCTTGCCCGGCGGGAAGAAGGACTGCGCGTCAAGGTTGCCGGTCAATAGCGCCAAGGCATCGAAGGCAAGCGTGGTGCGCTGGGCGCCGTCGGATAGTGTCTGCGTCATGGTGAATGCCGGACCACCTGACGCGGGATTGCCGACTACCGCCTGCTTGCTGACACTGGCGCTACCATAGGCGTTGATGACGGTCAGTTTAACGGTGTAGGTGCCGGTCGCGGCATAGACGTGGCCGGCATGCTGCAAGCTGCTGGTACTGCCGTCGCCGAAATCCCACGCCCATGCGGTCGGGCTACCGCTGCTGGTATCGCTGAATTGCACCGCCTGGCCGATGACCGGCGCGCTTGTCGATTGGCTGAACGCGGCGGTTGCGGTCGTTGTGGTCGAAGAGCCACTTGATGCACCGGAGCCGCCGCCTCCGCCGCAACCGAGCAGAAGAATGCTGAGGGCTGCGGCCATCAGCAAAGTCGAGTATCCGGAACGTGTTGCGGTAGACATCATTTTCTCCCGTCGGTTCGATAACGATTCCATCCTGACGTCCATGGATTGCAGGATGGCGCGTTGGCGAATGACAGTTTTGTAATGGAGCGAATCGATTTCCGCGCTAATCTTGGTCAGGGAGGAGTGTGATGAAAGTGCTGCTGATCGAAGATGAGCGCAAGATTGCCGATTTCGTCTGCGCGGGCTTCAAGGAGCAGGGTTTCCTTGTGGACTACTGCGACGATGGTACGGACGGCTTCGAGTTTGCCCGTCGGGGCGGTTATGACGTTATCGTGCTCGACATCATGCTGCCTGGGCGCGATGGCCTATCTATCCTCAAGGGCCTGCGCAAGGCTGGCGACACGACGCCCATCATCCTGCTCACCGCTCGAAATGAACTCGATGACCGCATCGAGGGATTGGGTCTCGGTGCCGATGACTATCTGGCAAAGCCTTTTTTCGTCGAGGAATTGATCGCCCGCGTTCAGGCGCTACTGCGGCGGGTGTCCGGCGATCGCCAGAATCTGCTGACCGTCGGCGATTTGCGCTTGGACCGCATCGCCCGCGAAGTCACCTGGTGCGACGAGACAGTCGATCTCACCAGTCGCGAATTCAATTTGATCGAATATCTGATGCGTTCTCCGGGACGCGTATTGACGCGCACACAAATCCTTGAACACGTTTGGGGTTATGACTTCGATCCCAGTACCAATGTCGTCGATGTCTGTATCCAGCGCATCCGCAGGAAGATTGCCTCCATCGGGGCAACTGCCGAGGGGGATTCGCCGATAGAAAGCGTGCGCGGCGTCGGCTATCGCTTCCGAAAGCCGGAATGATTCGTTCCTTCCGGCTTCGACTCGCGTTGCTTTCCTGCCTGCTGAGCGGCCTGGCCTTGGGCGCTTTCGGATTTGGGTCGTGGTGGCTGATCCGCGATCTGCGCATCGAGCGCATCGACAATGACGTGCGCAGCCACGCCGAGCGGGAAGTCAGCCGCCAACGCAGCTCTGCCGACTGGCAGCGGATCGAAGCCAGGATGGTATCGGACCTTGCGGTCGGCAAAGGCATGGCATTGCTGCTAGTGCAGGACGGCGCGGGCAGCACCGTTTATCGTTCGCTTGACTGGCCCGACAGTCTGGATGCCGGGCGGCTGTCCTGGCCTTCCGCGAAAGACGTTGCGAAACAGGATGGGCTGAGCGTCAGGGGCAATCCACCAACACGAGCAGTGGAATTGACATCGAAGGAACCGGCAGCCGAAGGACCCGGCGATGTCGCCCCGCCATCTCGACCACCGGTCTCGATCGTTGTCGCTAAAACGATAGCTGGGCAGCCTTGGCACATCGGCCTGGCTTGCTCGGACCGCGCTCGCGTCGCCATCGCAGTCGATACAAGTGTGGTCGACGCTGACATGGCTGGTGTTCGCAATGCCTTCGTTCTGGCCCTGCTGCCGGTCCTAATCTTCATTGGGCTGGGCTCTTGGGCGCTTTCCGAACGGGCACTGCATGCCCTGCAAAAACTGACAGCAACGTGCCGCAGGGTGACGGCTGAAGGACTCGACCAGCGGATATCCGCTGTTGGGGAAGATCGGGAGTTTGCCGAATTGATCGAGGTTTTCAATGGCATGCTGGAGCGACTGCAACGCAGTTTCGGTCAGGCTCACCGCTTTTCTGCCGATGCGGCGCATGAGTTGAAGACGCCTCTGGCGATCCTGCAAGGTCAGTTGGAGCGAGCCATCCAGTCGGTGGAATCGGGTTCAGCAATGCAGGTTGAATTGTCCAGCATCCTTGACGAGGTCAGGCGCCTCTCCACCATTTCTGCCAAGCTCCTGCTGCTTTCGCAGGCAGACGCCGGGCGACTTGCAATCCACCGCGAGCCATTTGCACTGAGTCAGGCGCTGGAGGAACTGGTCGAGGACACCCGCATGCTGGCCCCGCATCTTCAGGTCAGCAGCCAGATTCTGCCGGGTTTGGTGATTCAGGCCGATGGCAGTCTGATGCGACAGATCCTGCACAATCTCATCAGCAATGCCATCAAATACAACATCGAAGGCGGTTGGATCTGCATTTCAAGCAGCAGTGCCCCCCAATTCGTGGAAGTGATCGTGAGCAATGCCTCGGAAGGCATTCCGCTGGCGGACCGCTACAGGATTTTCGAGCGCTTCTACCGTGCCGATCCGGCTCATGGCCGAAAGGTCGAGGGCGTTGGCCTGGGCCTGAGCGTGTCGCGCGAAATCGCCCGCGCGCATGGCGGCGATCTTGTACTCAAAGCAAATGGTGAGGGTCGCGTGGATTTCGCGATACGTTTGCCGACGACTGCTATTGGTTGAGGTTTGGCTTCCCTGTCTAGTTCGGCAAGCCCTTGGTATTTTCGCGACGCGCCGTTTCGAGTCCGTGCGTATTGCGAAATACCGCACCGGTAAAGTCAGCGCCGGAGAGATTGGCACCACTCAAGTCGGTATCGATGAACTTCGATTCGACAAGCGTCGCGTTGTGCAAATCGGCGCCGCGCAAGTCAGCGCCGCTAAAGTCGGCGGCATAGGCGTTGGTGCCGACCAGCTTGGCGCCGGCCATCTTGGCAAAAGTGAAGTCTGCCCGAGAAAAGTCCGATCCCGATAGATCGGCACCTTCCAAGTCAGCCGAAGATACCACGGTATGCATGAGGCCCATCGACTGGTTCTTCATGTCGGCCGCGGCATTCATGCCGGTGAGAATGGCGCCACGCAGCTTGGCGTTGCGCAAGTCGCCGATGAGCCTGGCGCCGGCCAGGTTGGCCTTGGACATGTCACTGCTGGCCATCTGCACAGCAAACATTTCCGCGCCGCGTAGATCTGCCCCAGCGAGATTGGCGTGTTCCAGGAAGCTGACGGTCAGATTGGTATGCGAAAGGTTGGCTCCGCCCAACCGAGCCCCATTCAAGACAGCGGCAGAAATATTTGCGGAGCGGAAATCGATCCCCGTCAGGTCTAGATTCGACAGGTTTGTCGAATAGAGATCTGGTTGTGCCTTTTCGCCTGTTCCAACGACAACTGCGACTACCTGCTCGCGCGTCATTTTCTTGTGATCGGGCCAATCTTCGGCTTTGCTTGGGGAGGCTGCAAAGAGAGCCATAAAGAAACAACTGATGGCGACAAGTAAGCGGAATCTAGTAGTACCAAACGCCTGATGGAAATTACTGGTGTGCATGGGTTTCTCCTTACCGCTTCATGGCTAATGCCAGTTTCAAGTTCAAAAGGCCATTAAGGCTGCTGATCCATCACTCGATAGCCAGCGTGGCATGCCACACACGCACCGCTGAGCCGCGCCAGCGCTGCCAGCGCCGGCTTGATGTCACCGGTCGCAGCTGCTTCTTGGGCGGCGGCAGCGAATCGGCTAGCGCTGCGGTGCATCTCTGTCCCCGTATCCTGCATTCCCTGCGGCATGTATTTCGCCACTTCGTGCGCACCATGCAATCCTAGGGAAGACATGCCGAGACGATGTTCGGCGATATCCGCCGCCTTGTCGTAATCCAGACTGGACAGCGCCTCGTGGATCTGCTGCAGGGAAAGTAGGTGATCGCGCATGTTGGCGAGGGTGCGCTCGCGCAGGTCTCTTGGGAAATAGACCATCTGGCGGGTATCGACGACCGGATCGGCCCCATGTAATTGCCCTGGATCTGACGTAGACATGCCATGACCATGTTGATGCATGGACGGATCGTGTTCCTGTCCGGCGGCGTTTGTCGCGACGCTGACCCCGAACAAGGCTGCTGTGGCGAATAGTGCTATGCGCATGTGTTGGGTGCTCCTAAGCTGGGGTACTACAAGCCAAATGACAGGTTGTCGAAGAGGCTGGTGCATGAGCTTCGCCGCGACTAGCCGACGACTTCGAATTCGATCAACGAACCGGCCTGGACGATTTCCTTGACGGCGCAGTGGGCGATGCTTTGCAGGATTACCGTGCGCTGATCTTCGGAAAACCTTTCTGGAAAGCTCACCGTCGTTTTGAATCTCTTCAGTGCTAGCGGGTTCCCTGGCGGGGCGACTGGTCGGCATGAGATCGTGATCCCATTACTATCCAAATCCAGCTTCTTGCAGGCTTTGTGTGCGTAGACACCGGCACATCCGGCCAATGCAGCGTAAAACGCTTCCAATGGATTAGGCAACGAGCCATCCATGGCATAGGTACTGACATGATTTCGGTGGCCGACTGAAATTTGCTCGCCGCCGTTGAGTTCAAGTGAATACATCGCCGTCCTTCAAGTTAAATTTGCTGGTCACCTTAATTGACGAAATTGGCTTTAGCTTGATTTTTTTCTTAAGAGAAGCACTATATCGCTGATTAGTTATAATCGCAAGTATTGTTTTATTCATCGCTGTTGGGTTATATTGTCTTGGTACCAATCAAATGAGCATCTGTACCATGGTTCTGCCTGATAAAGCGATCGACCGGGTCGCGCTTTATTTCCGCGCACTGTCAGACCCCATGCGCCTGCGCATCCTCAATTCGTTGCGTGAATCGGACCGTTCAGTCGGTGAGTTGGCTGAAATTGCCGAGTGCAGCCAGGCGAATGTATCCAAGCACCTCCGGGTACTTTCAGATGCCGGAATCGTTAGCCGCACTGCCCGAGGGACGACGATACTCATCGGTATCGCGGATCCCACGATTTTCGACCTCTGTGCTTTGGTGTGCGACTCCGTTGCGCGGGGCCTGGAGAAAGACTTTGCTCTGCATAAGGCGCTCAAGAATGCCAAGAGGACCTGAGTACAATCTGGCATAGCGGTTTGAGCGGTCGTCCTCCGCCGGGCCGAATTGACGCAGACCGATGCAAGGTGCGCTTTCTTTTTGATCTCCGGATCACGCCGCTGGGGATCCCAGTACCCATTGCCAACGGAATATCGTTTGCTATGCCAGCGAAGATAGGCCGTTCTGTTGTTCCTGATGTTTAATAATTGCAAGGAGACTGATCATGCCAAGATATGTCATAGAACGTGAAATACCAGGTGCAGGGAAACTGACCGCTGCGGATCTTCAGGGAATTTCCGCAAAATCCTGTAGTGTTTTGACTGATCTCGGACCCGCGATCCAGTGGGTTGAGAGTTATGTTACAGATGACAAAATCTACTGCGTATATATTGCACCAAATGAAGAGATGGTCCGTCAGCACGCCAAACAAGGCGGATTTCCAGCGAACAAGGTTTCGGAGGTTCGCAGGGTGATTGATCCGACAACGGCCGAATAGAGCGTCTGTCAAGGCGTCGCGCCTGTGCATAACCTGCTCGGGCCGGTCGCTTAGATCATGGGTCCAAAGACGGCAGATTGGTCGCACGCAATCGGTTAGCAACCTGCAAGCCAACGCGCTGCCACGCATAGCTTAAAGAATCTTCGCGTTAAAGAGTCCCGCCAGCGTAGTGTTCAAGCACTAAACGCAAAGTAGTCCAAGCCCGCGTACCGGTTGTTAGCGGCGTCATGACAGCGGCACTCGTCGGCGTTCACACTTGGCGGCGGATTTTCTGGACGGCGGATAGGTTTGACGGGTAGACGAAACAGGGGCCATGACGGCCCCTGATTGGTTCAGCACGGCAGGTGATCAGAA
>CAISUK010000196.1 GCA_903888645.1 uncultured Pseudomonadota bacterium
CCGATGCCGAAGACATGGCGCGACGACTGGCGCGCGAGGAAGGCATCTTCGCCGGGTTTTCTTCCGGCGGCGCCTTGGCCGTGGCACTGCGCATCGCCGCCGAAACGGAACATGCCATCATCGTCACCATCGTCTGCGATCGCGGTGACCGTTATCTGTCGACAGGTGTGTTCCCGGCCTGAGCGCGGCTGGCGCGGCATCGTCGCGCTGGCAAGCCTCGCGCTGGCTTGCCTGTTAATCCCGATTAAACTGGCGTCGGCCCAGCAGTGGGCACTTACCTTGGACAGCGTAGACCATTCGGGTTTTGCGCTGCGCGACGTTCGCCTGGTCTGGTCTGGCGGAAAGGCCGATTTGCGCCTCGGCAAATTACGTATTGCTGACCGCGAATGGCGCGACGTGAAGCTGTCGTGCGGCGAACTGAATTTTTCCGCCACCGGGCTCGATTGCCGCAAAGGACTACTCAAGCTTGCCGGTTTCGCGTCATTGCCAGTGTCGCTCAGCTACAGCAAGGCAAGCGGATCGCTCGCCGTCGTCATTGAGCAGGCGTCGGCGACATCGCTGGCGCAGCTGGTCCCCGGTTTAGCGGCATGGAAAATGGGCGGCCGTATCGACGCCACATTCGAACTGACGCCGCAACGAGTAGCCGTTCGCGCCTTCCTCGCCGATGCCAGTTTTGCCGATGCCGCCGGCAACCATGCCGGCGAACATCTGGCTGCCAGCTTGCACGCTGAGGCAAGTCGCAGCGACAGCGGCACTGCTGCCACCGCCTGGAACTGGACTGTCGATTTCGCCTGGACTGGCGGCGAGCTGTTCTGGCAACCCGTTTATCTTCAGGCGGAGCAGCAGTCGGCGCACTTACGCGGCAGCCTTGACGACAATAGCATTCGTATCGACGCTGCGACGACCCAGCTTGGCAAACTCGCACAAGTCGCTTTCAGCGGGCTTTGGCAGCGCCGCGAACAAGTCCTGGAACGCCTCACCCTCGACGCTCAAGGCATCGATCTGGACAAGGCTGTCACTACGCTGCTGCAACCCTGGCTCGATCAATCGGCGCTGCCGAAACTCAGTGCCAGCGGCACCGGCAGTGTCTCGTTCGAGTACGCGGCGGGCGCACTGCAAAAACTGGATGTCGGGCTGGATAGCGCAGCACTCAGCGCAAGCGATGCCGCCACCGCAACAAATACAGCGACAAATGACGATGCCGTGCGATTCAGCCTGGCTGGTGTCAACGCACGAATCCCCTGGCGACGCGATGCTGCCACACAGGCTGAATTCAGTGCTGCCGCCGGTAGCCTGGGTCGGTTGCCCCTGGGTGCTTTGAAGCTGCCCGTCAGCATGAATGGACTCAACTTGAAATTGATCAAGGCAGAAATCCCGGTCCTCGATGGCAAACTGATTCTGGAAAACTTCGCGGCGCATCACGACGGCGACAACTGGCACTGGCATCTGGGCGGCGCCCTCGAGCCAATCGCCATGCCACTCCTTACCGAGCGTCTGGGCCTTCCGCGCATGAACGGCGTGCTTTCGGCGGCGATACCCGACATCGGTTATGCCGACGGAACGCTTTCGCTGGATGGTGCTTTGGTCGTTTCGGTATTCGACGGATTTCTTGCGGTGACCGGACTCAAGGTGGTCGATCCGCTCGGCAAATCGCCGCGCTTGCTGGCCGAAGTGCAAATGCGCCATCTCGATCTTGGCATGCTCACCGAGACATTTTCTTTCGGTGACATCACCGGCTACATCGATGGCGACATCAAGGGCCTCGAGCTGGTGAATTGGCGTCCACAAAGGTTCGACGCCAAGCTGATCAGCAGCCCCGGCGACTACCGCCGCCGCATCAGTCAACGCGCCGTCCAGAATATTTCTTCCTTGGGCGGAGCCGGCGCGGCAGCGGCCATCCAGCGATCCTTCCTTAACTTCTTCGACACCTTCGGCTATAGCCGCATCGGTCTTTCCTGCGTGCTTGCCGATGGCATCTGCCGCATGGGCGGCGTCGAGGCGGCGCCGCTCGGCTACGTCATTGTCAAGGGCGGGGGCATCCCGGCACTCAACGTCATCGGCTACAATCGGCAAGTGCATTGGGATGAACTGCTGAGCCGCCTGCAAGCCGTGATCGCCGGCAACAGTCGCCCCGTCATTCGTTAAAGGGAACCTCATGAACATGCACCGCAATAGTGTGCTCGCTGGCGCGGCAATGATGGCAGCTGTCCTGGCCGTCTCCGCTTGCGTGACCATCAACATCTACTTCCCTGCTGCTGCCGCCGAGAAGGCAGCGGACCACATCATCGACGAGGTCTGGCAACTGCAGCAAAAGGATGCCCCGAAAAAGGCCGAACCGGCCACTGAGAAGGACCCGACAAAATGACCAAGACACTGCGCACATTGATTCACATTATGCTGGCGGCTTTTCTCCTGACTGGCTTCGCTCACGCCCAGGGCAACCTCGAAATCAATACGCCGGCGATTGCCCAGTTGAAGTCTGCGATGCAGGGTCGCCACGCCCAACTTGCGCCGTTTTATGCCAGCGGTGCGGTCGGCCTGGCCCACGATGGCACCGTGCAACTGCGCGACGCCAGCCTGGTGCCGCTGCCGCAGCGCGGCGCCGCCAACAATGTGATCGCCGCCGAAAATGCCGATCGCGCCGCGCTCTATCGAGAGATTGCCCGCGCCAACGGTAATCCATCCTGGGAAGCGGAGATCCGCAGCACCTTCGCAACGCGCTGGATCGACAAGGCGCAGCCCGGCTGGTGGGTCCAGAATGCCAGCAGCGTATGGGCGAAAAAGTGATCGGCGGCTGAAGCTGTCGAATTCGCGGCATCGAATCGCAAACCGCATGACGCCAACGCTCGTATTCGATATCGAGACCATCCCCGATATCCAGGGCATACGCAATTTGCATGGCCTCGAGGCATCGCTGGCCGACGCCGAAGTCGCCGAACTGGCCTTCCAGAAGCGGCGCGCGCAGAACGGCACTGACTTCCTGCCGCTGCACTTGCAACGCATCGTTGTCATCTCCTGTGCGCTGCGCAGCGACGACGGTTTTCGCGTCTGGTCGCTGGCCGAACCCAAACTCAATGAGGGCGAGATTGCGCAGCGTTTCTTCAGCGGCATTGAAAAGTACACACCGCAACTCGTGTCATGGAACGGTGGCGGTTTCGATCTGCCGGTGCTGCACTATCGCGGCCTCATCCATGGTGTGGTAGCGCCGCGCTATTGGGAGATGGGTGAAGGCGACTACCGCGACAGTCGCGATTTCAAGTGGAACAACTACATCAGCCGCTATCACGCCCGCCATCTTGACCTGATGGACCTGCTGGCGATGTATCAGCCGCGCGGCGCTGCGCCGCTCGACCAGCTGGCCAAGTTGATGGGGCTGCCCGGCAAATTGGGCATGGACGGTTCGGCGGTCTGGCAAGCCTGGCAGGACGGAAAGATCGACGAGATCCGCGATTACTGCGAAACCGACGTCGTCAATACCTATTTGGTCTATCTGCGCTTCCAGCTGATGCGGGGGGCATTGAGCGCTGCCGAACACGAGACGGAAATCGTCTTTGTTCGCGGCCAGCTCGCCGAGACGAAGCAGAAACACTGGGAAGAATTTATCGCCGCCTGGAATGGTGGCTGACCTGTCCTCGCTGCGTCCAAGCCCGTTGCCGTCGCGCGGAGCCTGTGGGAAAATGGCTACAACAACATCCGACAGGGCGCGCCGCGCCCTGTTGCGTTTTTTATGCGCATGCTTTCAGGAAAAACATCATGCCGGTCATCACCCTGCCCGACGGGTCAAAACGTGAATATCCTCAACCGCTGACAGTGGCCGAGGTGGCCGCCTCGATCGGCGCCGGCCTGGCCAAGGCGGCGCTGGCCGGCAAGGTCGACGGCAAGCTGGTCGACACCTCGCATCGCGTCGACAGCGATGCGGACCTCGCAATCGTCACCGACAAGGATGCCGCCGGCGTCGAAATCATTCGTCATTCCACGGCGCATCTGCTGGCTTATGCCGTCAAGGAATTGTTCCCGGAGGCGCAGGTCACCATCGGTCCGGTGATTGACAACGGCTTCTACTACGACTTCGCCTACAAGCGCCCTTTCACGCCCGAAGATCTCAGCACCATCGAACAGCGCATGGCGGAGTTGGCGAAGAAGGATTTTCCGGTAACCCGCGAGGTCTGGCAGCGCGACCAGGCCGTCGAGTTCTTCAAGTCGATTGGCGAACAATACAAGGCCGAACTGATTGCCGCGATCCCCGCCGACCAGGACGTGTCGCTCTATCGCGAAGGCGATTTCGTCGATCTCTGCCGTGGTCCGCACGTGCCGTCCACTGGCAAACTCAAGGTCTTCAAGTTGATGAAGGTGGCTGGCGCCTATTGGCGCGGCGATCAAAAGAACGAGCAGCTGCAGCGCATCTACGGCACCGCCTGGGCGAAGAAGGACGAACTCGACGCCTATCTGCACATCCTCGAAGAAGCCGAGAAGCGCGACCATCGCAAGCTGGGCCGGCAACTCGACCTGTTTCACCTCCAAGATGAGGCGCCGGGCATGGTGTTCTGGCATCCGCACGGCTGGACGCTCTGGCAGCAAATCGAGCAATACATGCGGACGCTGCTCGACCAGAATGGCTACCGCGAAGTCAAGACGCCGCAGGTGATGGACCGCGCCCTCTGGGAAAAATCCGGCCACTGGGAGAACTACAAGGAACATATGTTTACAACGGCCTCGGAAAATCGCGATTACGCGGTCAAGCCGATGAATTGCCCGGGGCATATCCAGATATTCAACCAGGGTATCAAGAGTTATCGCGAACTGCCGCTACGCCTCGCCGAGTTCGGCTCCTGTCATCGCAACGAGCCTTCCGGTGCGCTGCACGGCATCATGCGCGTGCGCGGTTTCGTTCAGGATGACGCACACATATTCTGTACCGAAGCACAGATCGGTGACGAGGCATCGGCATTTATCGATCTCTTGCAGAAGGTCTATGCCGACTTCGGATTCACCGAAATCCTCGTCAAACTATCGACGCGTCCGGAGAAACGCATCGGCTCGGACGCCGTCTGGGATCGCGCCGAAGCCGCCCTCGCCAAGGCACTCGAGGTCAAGGCACTGAAATTCGATCTGCAGCCGGGCGAAGGCGCCTTCTACGGGCCGAAGATCGAGTTCTCGTTGAAGGATTGCCTGAACCGGGTCTGGCAGTGCGGCACCTTGCAACTTGATTTCGCCCTGCCCGAGCGCCTCGACGCCGAATACGTCGGTGAGGACAACGACCGGCATACGCCGGTCATGTTGCACCGGGCCATCCTCGGCTCCTTGGAGCGCTTCATCGGCATATTGATCGAGCATCATGGCGGTGCTTTTCCGCTGTGGCTGGCGCCGATTCAGGTGGTCGTGATGAACATTTCCGAGGCTCAGGCCGACTACGTCGAGGAAATTTCCGCCAGGCTGCGTGGCGCCGGGTTGCGCGTCGAAACGGATTTGCGCGGCGAGAAAATTAACTATAAAATACGCGAACATAGCTTATTGAAACGGCCTTACCAAGTCGTCATCGGCGACAAGGAAAAGTCCGCAGGGTTGGTCGCCGTACGTGCCCGGGGCAATCAGGATCTCGGGCAAATGTCCCCTGAATCATTGATTGAACGCCTGCAGAATGAATGCAGTGCACGGGGCTTGGCGGCCTGATTTTTTATTTTTTGGAGATTTGAACCATCGCCCAGGACAAGACGCAACGCGTCAACGAAGAGATCAACGCCCCCGAGATTCGTCTTGTCGGGTTGGAAGGTGAGCAGCTAGGCATCGTAAATCTGCAGGCAGCAATGCAACTGGCCGAAGAAGCCGGCGTCGATCTGGTAGAGATTGCGCCGATGGCGGTACCGCCAGTCTGTCGGATCATGGACTTCGGCAAGTTCAAGTACCAGGAAGCCAAGCGTGCCCATGAAGCAAAGCTGAAGCAGAAGCAAGTGCAGGTCAAGGAAGTCAAATTTCGTCCGGGCACCGACGAAAATGACTACCAGATCAAGTTGCGCAATCTGAAGAGTTTTCTGGCTGAAGGCGACAAGGCAAAAGTGACGCTGCGCTTCCGCGGTCGCGAAATGGCCCACCAGGAAATTGGCATGCGCCAGCTGGAACGGGTCAAGGCCGATCTCCTCGAAAATGCAGTCGTCGAGCAGTGGCCAAAGATGGAAGGGCGCCAGTTGATCATGGTCATGGCGCCGAAAAAGAAGTAGCAGCAAGTTGTAGCAAGCAGGGCATGTCCGGCCGCATTGTTCACGAAGGTGAATTGCGTCCGACATAAGAAGTGATTGCGGGTCACCAAGTGTTCTCGAGGCGGGAACCACCTGGCAGTCATGTTAAAAAGGAGATCTTCGATGCCGAAGATGAAGACCAAGAGCGGTGCCAAGAAGCGGTTTACAGTCCGCGCCGGCGGCACGGTAAAACGCTCGCAGGCGTTCAAGCGCCACATTCTGACCAAGAAAACCACCAAGTCCAAGCGCCAGTTGCGCGGCATGACTGCAGTCGTTGCCGCCGACGTCAAGTCCGTGCGCGCAATGATGCCCTACGCGTAAGGAGAACAGACCATGTCACGAGTCAAACGCGGGGTAACGGCGCGCGCGCGCCACAAGAAGGTTCTGGACGCAGCCAAGGGCTATCGCGGCCGGCGCGGTAATGTCTATCGCGTCGCCAAGGAAGCGGTGATGAAGGCGGGGCAATACCAGTACCGCG
>CAISUK010000197.1 GCA_903888645.1 uncultured Pseudomonadota bacterium
CGTCAAGCTTGAAGACACGGCCCGGCGAGCCCTCACCGTAGGCAATCGCTTCAAAAGCCATCGAGCTGATACCCGGAGATGTGCTGTCCCAATAATCGAGCAGAGCGTAGGCGAACATCGCGTCATGCAGCGTCGACTTGGGGCCGCGGCGGAAGGCGAAGTGGCCTTTACGCTCTTCACTGATGAGACCTAGCTCCCCGAGCATCGGCTCGGCGAAGTCCTCAGGCGATCCGCCTACCAATCGCGGGGCGTAACTGCGAAGGCAGGTCTCGATGTCGCGCGAGAGCGTGGAGGCGGAGAGCTTGCGCTTCGGTTCGATGCGGCGGGCATAGTCGGCCAACGGCGCTTCCAAGTCATCTCGGGAAAACGTGGGCATCGTGACGTGGTTGAAGAGCCAAAACCAAGTTGTGGCGCGGTTCCCCCGTCCGGCAAGCCACCAATGCGCATACCAAGCGGTGGATGGATTCTCGGAGTAGGGATCCAATCCACCGTCTGCAAAAATGGAAATCGCGGCCGGCGTTACGGAGTAGGCGCCGGGCACATCGTCGCGCAGGACATCGCAGGCCAACGCCCAATGGCGGATTGCCGCAACCATGTTCTTGCCAACACCGAACTCGGAGATCGCAGCGTCGTCGGAGAACGTGGACTTGGAGACCTTCCAATCCACGTCAGCCCTGTCAAACGCCTTCTTGAGCCACATTTGCCGGAGAGGAAAGGTCTCGTGCCCTGAAAAGTGGGCGACGTAGCCGGCCTGCGGTTTTGTTCTTTTCATGGTGTGAATTCTACCGGCTACTGGAGAACATCGCCAGTGGGGAAGCGGGGGAAAAGGGGCGTTTATGCAGACGTCTGCACTCGCGAACGATGCGTGCCGCGTAGCTCGCACAACCGCCAAACCATTCTTCCGCAGGCTTCAACACAGAATATATGCGGGCCTTAGCTCGTTGTTTGCCACCGTTTTCAAGCAATTATTGTCGGCAAACACCCGCTCGACTACCAGAGTAATGTGGCAAAGTCTCATTAGGCTCGCCTTTCGCTATGAAAGGGCAGGCGGATAAATCAAGCAAAGAAATACCATCGCGTCCGGCGGCTATTGCATAGGCCGACCTAACAATCTCAACCTTGCGAATCAACGTTCTCGACTCAACGCGCAGAACGGGCAATCCCTCGCATGCGTTTCATTGACCTCGTAAATGAAGGAAGTCCGGCACCGCCCGCATCGTTTCCATGCGACGATCTTCGACCGTACATCGCGGATTGCATACCAGGCGGCATTGATGTCGAGTTCGTTGTGCGTGACCCGACGATGCATCTCCCACGCTCTGAGAAGCATTGAGGCCGTGACCTTCCGGCCGCCCGCATGATCGAGGCGGTTATACATCGCCACGAAACTCGAAAGTTCCGCCACGGAAAAAGGATCGGGAATGAAGGGACGAACCGACTCGGGAAGCCGGCCATTCGGGGGACTCTCACCGTGAATGGCTCTCCATCTTAGCCGCAAGGGCTTGTGATGAATCTGCGTCAGGTAATTGACTATCGGCAACCTGAGCTTCAGTCGGATCAGCTCATGGGCCAGCCGATGGTTTTCCAACTCCTCAGGGGAAAGTAGCGCCGCCACGCGTGTTGCTCACTAACGCCGCTTCGGTGTAAGTACTTCGCGCATCTCGTGGCATCTGCAATAGCCGAGTAAACGTTGGATCAGAAAATCGAAGGGTATACAGCGATACCCCTACCGTCTCGGCGAGCTCTTCAATTTCCTCCATATCCAGAGTGGCGATCTTGTCGATGACCGACTTGGGAACTCCTGTCATGAGTTCAGCCGCGTCACCGTCATTAGCCATCTGACGCGTCAGTAGCAGGAGCTGTCTGTTGATCTTAAGGATGTCGCGCTGTTCCATAATAATTATCCATAAATGGTCACGAGTGCGCATTTTATATTACAATTTACACATTGAACACTGTCAGGAGAAAATAAATTATGACGAACGATGCAATGACGCTCAATCCCGGATGCAATCCAGTTGCCGAGATCCTTGAAGCTCTGATGAACAAGCACAGCCTGAATCAAACCGAACTCGCAAATCAGTCCGGCGTATCTCAACCCGCAATTAACCGCATTCTCAAAGAACGGACCAAGATCAAGAAGCCCCGCAGGGAGACATTGGAAAAGATCAGCGCCGTCCTGGGAGTTACGCCCGAGCAGTTGTCTGGTCAGGATCCCCTGTCAGTAAGACTTTTCGACAAGGGCGCCGTGCCTCTTGCGACATGGGAAAACCTGACAAACTCGCCGAGAGCATCTAATGTGCGCGCCGGTCAAGCGTTGATTTGCCCAGTCCCCCACGGCGATTTGAGCTTCGCGTTGCCTGTGGTCGGCGAAGCCATGAATAGTGAGGATGGCTATCGCGAAGGTGAGATCATTTTCGTCGATCCAGCCGTAAAACCATCCCACGGAAGGGACGTAGTTGCCGTTCGTGGCAACACGGCCTACTTGAGACGCCTTACGCAGACACCAGAGGGACTGTTTCTCAAAGCACTGAACGCCCACTGGCCGAATTCGATACTGCCCTTGACCCACGACATCATCGTTGCCGGTACCGTTGTTTTCTCCGGGCGTATTCGTTAACCATTACGATGATGTATGAAATATGTAATAGACCATTACACTCACTTCAATTTCGAGAGCACATCCTCAGCCAACCGCGATCTCCCTTGGAAGATCACTGGCGATAACCTGCGGAGAATCCATGGCCATTCTCCGCATTTCGTGCGTAGATAATACTTGTTCAAGCGGAGATTAGGTGACACAATATCCGCATAGTGCGCGGAGATTGATATGTATATCTGGCAACGTCCTAAATGGCCCAACTGGCAAATCGACCTTGGAACCCTTGCGGTACCGCTGGCAACGGTTCGCCATGGGCAAGGGCGACTCCTCGGTCGCATGGAGGCACTGGGTTTCAAACTTCGCGACGAAGCATGGCTTCAAACCCTGACCCAGGATGTCATCACGACCAGCGAGATCGAAGGCGAACACTTGGACAAGGATCAAGTTCGTTCATCCATCGCTCGTCGTTTGGGGATGGATATTGGTGCCCTCGCACCTGTAGACCGCAACGTTGAGGGTATCGTCGAGGTGATGCTGGATGCGACACAACTCTATGCCCGTCCACTCACCATTGATCGACTTTTCGGCTGGCACGGTGCATTGTTTCCAACGGGTCGCAGTGGTCTGCATGCCATCAACGTAGCCTCGTGGCGCAACGATGCGGACGGCCCCATGCAGGTCGTCTCAGGCCCCTACGGAAAACAGAAAGTTCATTACGAAGCTCCGCCAGCCGGCAGCATTGGCGCTGAAATGGACCGATTCCTCCGTTGGTTCAACATGGAGGAAGTATCAATCGAAGGACGGATTGATCCCGTAATCAAAGCCGCGCTGGCGCATCTGTGGTTCGTGACCATTCACCCATTCGACGATGGCAACGGTCGCTTGGCGCGCGCCATCGGCGATATGGCCCTGGCCAGATCGGAACTGACCCCGCAACGGTTCTACAGTCTGTCTGCGCAAATCCAATTAGAACGGGCAAGCTACTACGACATACTGGAACGAACCCAGCGAGGAGAACTTGATGTCACAGAATGGCTCACGTGGTTCTTGGCATGCCTGGAACGGGCAATCGCCGGCGCCGAACATACCCTCGAATCCGTACTGATCAAGGCTCGCTTCTGGGAGCGCTTTGCGGGCAGTGAAATGAACGAGCGACAGATCAAGATGCTCAATCGCCTGCTCGACGGCTTCGAGGGAAAGATGACCACATCGAAGTGGGCGAAGATCGCCAAGTGCTCTCAGGATACGGCGTACCGGGATATTCTTTCTTTGGTTGAACTCGGCGCGCTGATCAAGGCAGAAGGTGGTGGCCGAAGTACCAGTTATGCTCTACAGAAGTAACTGCTTAAGTCAGCATAACCTTCATGGGATTCTGCCCGATAGTGGCGTGGTCATCTGTTACGATCAGTGCCAATAGCAATTTGGCATGATCGAGACTGTCGGCTGCCATGAACATTTCAGCAATGCTCAAAGAAATCCAAGATCTCTTACGGAAAACCCCTGGCCTCAAGGCAAAGACTATTGCATCGCAACTAAATGCGGACCGCAAACAAGTCAACAAGACGCTTCATGAGAACGCGGAACTTTTTGATCAGGATGCTGAGTACAAATGGTCACTTCAAGCACGTGGCGAACTCCGCATCGAGCTTGGCGATCATAGCTGGCTCAACGCTACTGATTTCGAGAATGCACTATTGGCTACATCCTCCCCCTGGGATGAAAGATTTTGCTCAGTCACCTTCGTGGTTGCCAATGAATGCAAAATTTTGCTTGAGGCTCTGGCTCGCTTATTAGCTCTGAGCAATCAGCTCGCCAAGGCTTCAAAGCGTGTTTCCCTTGACTTCAGTGCCTGCAGGTCGACGTTAACCTACCTAGATAGAATCGGATTCTTTGATCACCTCAACGACACGGTTGAAGTTATTCCCTATCGGCCGACCTCATCGAAAGCCTCGACGTATGAGGGCAACAACGACGGTGTTGTCGAATTTCGGGCCATCGATCCTTTAGAACCCAATCAAGAAATTCCAGCGTTATTAAAGAACAGCTTTGTCCGTTCGGCCGGAGACAGCTACTCAATTGCTGCCTTCACTGTTTTGTCTGAGCTGTTCGAGAATGTTCAGCAGCATTCCGAAGCGACTACAAATGGCTTTGCCGGACTTCAGTTCTACAAACGGGTCAACCACATCCAGACGGTTATTTCTGACGGTGGCCGCGGGATTGTGGGTACTCTTGCTCCCGTACTTAAGGAACGTTATCCAGAGGTAGCAAGGAAAATCCAGAGCTCGTCATTGCATCATGGAGTGGCATTGCTGCGTGAGGTTTTCTCAGATGGGGGCCTTAGCCAGTTCAGTGATCATGGCCGCGGGCTAGGTTTGAAGCGATCTGGCGATCTCGCCCAAAAGTACAAAGCCACCATTTCAGTTCGACAGGAAACGTTCGAGCTACGTGTCCATCAGAGTCCGACAGGAACACGGTTTTCTCATCAGATAGGCCTGGTTCATATTGCAGGCACGCATATCTGCTTCATTTTCGAGCTTGACCATACAGCAAATTCTGGTTAAATTAAAAGCATGAATCGGAATTCTATCGTTGCTGAGCTGGTTGCCTTCACAAGTTCCGCTCAGCCCTTCGGTAATATCGAAGGCAAGAATGTCTTTCGCAAGCTGTCGGATTTCGTTGATCAGAATCCGGGCATCGACATATTTGGCATCTCACTGAAAGGCATTGAAGCTACAGACGCTTCTTTCCCCAGAGAAAGTGTTGTGTCTCTCGCGAAACAGCTTAGGGGCGAAAAAGGGTTCTATCTGACCCACCTGTCCAACCGCGACTTGATCGACAACTGGAGCTATGCCGCGCAAGCGAAGGACCAGCCGCTTGTTATCTGGAACAATGACAACTTCGAAATCATAGGTGCGGAACTGAACAAGCCGACGCGTGATTTGTTGGAATACGTACTCCGAAATGGCTCCGTACTTGCATCGCAGGTCGCGAGCGACCTCACGCTATCCGTCCAGAACGCAAGCACCCGGCTAAAGAACCTGGTCTTACAGGGTTTCCTGTTGCGATCGGAAGACGTAGCTGATTCTGGCGGTATCGAGTTCAAATACTCGGCAATCAAGCGATCTGATTAAACTGCTTGCTTTAATCAGAATTGCCGTGTTAGACTGAAAGTGATCCCGTTAAGGCATTGGTACGCCAACCGTTCAACAGGTTCATTTAACCAGTTTATTTTTTTGGAGTATTTCCCATGACCAGCAATATCGCAAACCAATCTGCAAACGATGACCACGGCAATTCCGCCAATACCCCGAATCATGACGATGGGGGAAAGGCGATAGCTATCTTCATTAACACCCGTGAATTTACGGTCCACCAGAAGCGTTTGACCTACCAAGAATTGGTCGATTTGGCATATCCGGGCGATGTTCCTAGCCCTGAAAAGGTCTATGAGATCACGTATAGCAGCGAACATGGACCCGACGGCAAGGTTGGTGTGGGTGGCGATGTCAAACTCAAAGAAGGGATGGTGTTTCATGTCGGCCTCACAAATCGCTCTTGACCCCTCGGTCAGCCCGCTCCTTGATCAAGGCTACGAAGTTGCGGTCCTTAACGGGCATCTCCTTGTATTGAATGTCCCTTATGTGGACGCCGCCCAAGCGGTACGGCGCGGTACTCTAGTCTGCAATCTTGGTACAACAACCCCGCCACTTGGACCACCGCCGCACCACCAGGCATGGTTCATTGGCGAGATTCCCTGCTTCGCTTCTGGACAGCCGATGGAAGCGATCATTAGCCAACGCGGTCCAATTCATCTGTGGTCTGGCTTCACCGCCAGCGCATACTTTTCAAACAAGCCGCATGGAACGAGCCAGTTTGCAACCTATGCAGACAAGCTGATGCATTACGCTGAACTCATCGAAGCTCAAGCGGGCGTAATCGAACCCGGTGTAACGTCCAAAACGCGTAAGTGCTTCACGTTCTCTGAATCGTCGTCGGTCTTCAAGTATCAAGACATGGCGTCAGTAAGAGCATCGATCATGGCCGTCACCGACAAACTACGGTCGGAAAAAATCGGCCTGGTCGGTTTAGGTGGAACCGGGTCATACATACTGGATCTCATCGCCAAGACGCCGGTTGAGGAAATCCACCTATTCGATGGTGACAAGTTCGAGACCCACAACGCATTTCGCGCTCCCGGAGCTGCCAGTACTGGCGATCTAGATCGACAGTTATCGAAGGTGGAATACTTTGCTGAGCGCTATGTCCCGATGCGCAATGGAATTGTCAGCCACAACTGCCGGATCACTACGGACAACCTGTGCTTGTTGAGCGATCTTGATTTCGTTTTCGTCGCAGTGGACTCAGGGCCATCGCGGCGTCTGATTTGTGAATACCTGCAATCTTCTGGAATTCCGTTCATCGACGTCGGCATGGATCTTCAGATGAACCAAGATTCGATTGGTCTTCATGGAATGTTCCGGGTCACATTGAGTACGCCTGAACAACATCAGCATTTCTTTGACTGCGTTCCGACTTTCGATGAACAGGGAGAAGATCTGTACCGATCCAATATCCAGGTTGCGGACATGAACATGTGCAATGCTGCGCATGCCGTCATCTGCTGGAAACAATATCGACACTTCTATCTCGAACACAAGCGGTCGCACCATCGCGTGTACACGTTATTCGACCAACGTCTGCATCTCGACGTGACAACCGAGAGGGATGCCGCATGAGGCAGCAAAGGATCCGTCCAGAATTTGTTGAGTCCGCACCACGACAACTCAGCGAAGGCGTGATCTACATTTCAGACCGTTTCCGCACAGCACTGCACAAGTGCTGCTGCGGTTGCGGCCAGGAGGTCGTGACTCCATTGAACCCTGCAGGTTGGTCATATCAACGGGAGGGAGGGACCGTAACCTTCAAGCCCTCTATTGGCAACTGGTCGTTTCCCTGCAAATCCCACTACCTGATCGTCAGGAACGAAATCGTCTGGGCACGCGGTATGACCGATAGACAAATAGCCACAGTCAAAGCCAGAGATGCTCGCGATAAGCAAAAATATATCAACCAATGCAATAAGAGCAAATCGACTGACGAGCTCCTTCTAAGGCGCGCTGCACCGAATTCTGAACATTCATTGCTTTTCCGGCTCGGAGCTTTGTTAAATGGGTGGTGGTCTAAATAGACCATCATGAAAAAAGCCCGCCGATGCTGCCGGCGGGCCTTTCGTTAGATCAGTCCCCTTTCCGCAAAGGACATGACGCGAGTGTCGGCCACGATAAAGTGATCGAGCACCTTGATGTCGACAAGCGCAAGCGCCTGTCGTAACTGCTGGGTCAGCATCTCATCGGCACGCGAAGGTTCTGCGCAGCCACTGGGATGATTGTGCGCAAAAATCACGGCAGATGCATTCAGCTTCAAACCTGTCCGCACCACCTCACGCGGATAGACCGAGGTTTGCGTTGTCGTGCCACGAAACATCTCCATTCCGGCAATTAGCTGATTCTGAGCGTCAAGCCAGAGAGCGATGAAGCTCTCAAACTCTTGGCCACCCAGAAACAATCGCAGGTAGTCTTTCACCGCCTCTGGCGATGCCAGTCGCACTGCAGATTCACTGAAAGTCTCCGCCAGCGCACGACGCAGTAGTTCTCGTGCGGCGAGCAGTTTTTCCGACACTGTGTAGGGTGGAATATCTTCTCCAACGCCGGGCACGGTCGCCAGGTAGTTCTTTCGCAAGCCAAACAGCTCTGCCAGCGAATGGTTCATACAGAAAGCTTCCGCCTTTCCCAACAGGATCGAAAGAAGCTCGCGGTTGGTTGAATTCATCATCTTGGGTGCCTCCAAATATAAATGCGGGGCGGCACCCTCCCCTTGCGGGACGATGACACGCCCCACGGGGTTGAATGAATAGATACTTACTGAGTCACATCAGACGACGTGACAGGTTTTCCGGCATCGAGAATTTTCTGGCTTGCGCTGAAAATTCTCTGGGCCGACTTCTCCGGCAACTGCTCACCGTCAAGCCAGGACTGGATGTAGCCTCGCGACTCGTCTCGTCCTGGCAATTCAAGAATCGAACATAGAAGGAATGCCACTCCTTCCGCTTCCACCTCCTGAATGCTGCGAGGTATTGAAGCGGCGTCATGACAATCGGCGTCTTCGGTGTGCCCGAGAACCACATGGGCCATTTCATGGAACCGGGTCTTGTGCGGATACTCGGCCAGGGGATTCACGGCGATTCGCCGTTTCACCGCATAGCCCTGCACATTCCCGTCCATGAACTCGAAGTGCTCCAGCGTAATGTCGAGCCCCGTCATGGCGGCATCGGCTTCCCACTGCGGCGATTCGATAGGCTCGATGTAATCCTCGCCCTCTGTCTGCTCCAGACTGAACCAGCGTGGCGCCAGCTTGAAAAGCGTCAGGAGACGCTCTTCGTTGTCGGCCCCCGCATCGCCTGCGTCACCCGCATCCGTCGCTCGACGTTTGACGGTGATCGGCATCCACAGCGAAAGTGCTTTCTGGCCTTTTGATACCGAACGCCCAAGGTCTTTCCAGCGATTGAAGCTGGCAATAGGCGAAATCGGCAAACTGCGTTCCTGCAACTGCACGGCCGCCACGATCTGGTTACCGATACTGAAGCGATGAAACCGGCCATAGGCCGCACTGACGATGCCAGGCTCAGTCAACGCCTGCTTGAGAAGCGGTGAAAATTTGTCGTTCATGGTGCCTCCAATAAAAAGCGGGGAGGCACCGTCCCTGTCGGGGGCGATACGTTCCCCGTGGGATGGATAGTCCGGCCGAAGCCGGTTGAATGCCTGTACTACGGCGGGTTACTTCTTTTTCGATGACCAGACAGACAGGGCGAACTCTTTCGCTTCGACGGCATGAGGCCCAATAAACTCGCTGGGCTTGCCTTCGATCTTGATGAAGAGTCGTCGTCCGACCACGGCAATATGCTGTCGTGCTCCGCAGTCACCTTTGAAGCGTGCCAGCAGGAATTGTCGGTAGTCGCCTTGCCATCCGGACGGTGGTGCAAATGCCCCGGTACCGCCGGGCATGGTGTCGATAAGGCTGAAATCGATTACGCCGTACATGTTCATCACTCCTTTACGCGGCCTGATGCAGCGCCTTCTCGACGCTACCCAGTGCGGGAAACCCCGCGTTGCCCAGAAGAACGAACACGTCCAGCCAATCGATTCCTTTCTTGCCATCCGGAATGTCCAGGGCCGGTGCAATGGCGCCTGCACGAATTCCCATGCCCCACAACCGCGTCACCAGCGATCGAGCGGCTTCCTGTCCGTGACCGGACGGATGCTGCCGGGAGGGTCGATCCTTGTCGGCAAAGACAAGTACCTGCTCCACACCGGAGGGCGGTTGAAAGGTCTGCAGCAAGTGCGCATTGCCAGTCGCCCACGTCGGAATTCCCGTAGCTTCGATGACAGCCAGGGCAGTTTCGATCCCTTCGGTCACCGCCAGTCTGCGTTCCTCCGGCACCAGACGAATAGCGCCCCCGGTCATCTGACGTGCCAAAGGATGGCGCATCAGCTTCTTGGGGGAGTCGACAGGCGCTTTATGCCCATCGGGGGTCAGGTAAGTGCGATGGATCGTGACAGCCTCCCCACTCTGCCCAGTGACCTGCGCGATCAGGGTCGGGTAGTCGGCCACCAGGCGGTTGTCCGCGTAGTAGCCCAACGAGGGATGAAACCGCAAGGTGTCCGGTACCTTGACCGACAAGCCGCGCCGAGCCAGATACAAGCGCGCTGGTTCAGCATTCGGATGGGACAAAAGCACGGATTCCCGCCAGGTGCGATTGAGCTGCTCCCGGCGAATCTCGTCGTCAGGCTTGCCTGATCCTGACTGCTCACGGTTGGACCTGCTGCCGACCTGTTCGGCCACTTCGCGGATCGCACGGCCAAATTCCCAGCCGTTGATCCACATGAGCAGCGCAAACCCGTTGGCAAAACTGCCGCAGGTATTGCAGATGCCTCCGCCTGTTTCCGCAACATCCGGAAAAATGCGAAAGCCATCCCGGCCGCCATGAACCGGACAAGGCACATGCTTGCCTTTACGTTCCAGAGCGGCCTTCAGCGGTGGCGCCAGAGTGAGCAGTACTCGCTCCCAGCGACCACACGCATCTTCCTTGACTTGCTGCGTCTCGTACTCGTGCTTCATTGCCGATGCCTCCATGTAAAACTCCGTGTGGAAATCTCCGCGCGGCATGGAGCAATCCCGACCGGGAATGGCTCCCCGGCGGGGTTAGTGAATGCTGTTTGTTTTCTCGTGGCCAGCTACCACACGTCCGTCCGATGCCTTATGGCGTCAGACTGAATCCCATGTTCAGGCTTTGCACAGCGGGCTCACACAGCCCGTTAAACCCGCTCTGAAAAACCCCGGCACACAGTGCGTGCGCCGGGAAAGACACAGGGGAGGAAACAGGAGCGATGCTACGCAGACCTGATCCCGCCTGGGATTTGAAATGTGACCTTTTTGGATCGATTTCGACGTTCCTGAAATACAACCAGCATGGCCCGCGTCAGCGCGCCACGTCGGTAGCGGAAACCGCTGCCCTGTTGGGCAACGGCCTCCTACCGAATGCAGGTTTTCACGTCAGGCAGCTTCGGCTTCCGCCTCCATCGCCCCGGCGTTCCCTTTGTCGAGATCGAGTGCCGCATTGATCTCGCGTTGGCGAACCAGCAACTGCGCCAGCCTCTCCTCCTTGTCGAAGGGTTTGGCCAACTCCATCAGAATGTCTGCCAGGCGCTTTTCTGCCCGAGCCAGATCCTCATGCACTTCTGACAACCGACCTTCCAGACCGTTGGCAACGTTCTCGATCACCCTGACCATCCCTTGCGGGTTGTCGGAATGATGCGCCGCATAAGCTCGACGACCTTTCAGAAGGAAACACGGGCCATCCGATGCGCCCGTCGGTATCAGCACCGAGACAGCAAAGCCGGCGTACTGCCCGACTGCAATCTCTCCCGCCGCGGACTTCCAGTTCCCGATTTTCCGGGTTCTGGCCTTGGCTTCGTTATAGAACCGCGCCAGTGCCTCTCCCGCCGCCGATCGTTCGACATACCGCTCGCCATCGATCTGCATGCAAAAGCGCACACCCCGTACATCTACTCGATCAGCAATATCGGCTTCAATCGATGCGATCCGTTGCCGGATTTTCTCGATCTGGCCGGGCAATGTCGCCGACTCCCGCTGGTTCGACCATCGCTGGTTGTCCCATTGGGATTTCAACAGGGACAGCTTCGCGACATCGGCATCGATGCCCGCCTTTTCCATCACCAACGGATTTCCCGATGCCAGGGCTTTCACCTCGGCATAGGACAGGGCCGCCAACTCCACGTCTTCCGCACTCCGCATGCCGGTATCTCCCCGCATCACCTGGGCAATGAAGCGCGCCTTGGTTTCGAGGGTCTGCCAGATGTAGGCATCAAACGAGGCTTCAGTCACGTAGCGAATGATGCGCACTTCTTCGTTCAGGTTGCCCTGTCGAATAATGCGCCCCTCCCGCTGTTCGACATCCGCCGGTCGCCACGGGGCGTCCAAATGGTGCAACGCCGCCAGTCGGGTCTGGATATTGGTGCCCACCCCCATTTTCAGGGTGCTGCCCAACAGGACACGAATCCGCCCTTCCCTTACCGACTTGAACAGTTCTGCCTTGGCGGTATCGCTGTCGTAATCGTGGATGAAAGCGATCTCGGTTCCGGGAACGCCCATTTCCACGAGCTTGGCTCGAACGACGTGATAGACACTGAACCGTCCATCGTCCGTCGGTGTGCTCAGATCGCAGAACACCGCCTGGGTGCCACGAAACGCTGTGGTATCCCGCCAGATTCCGTAGATCCTGTCCGCACACAAACTGACCTTGCCGTCCTGCGCCTCTTGCCCCGATGGATCGACCAGCCGCATATCCAACGCCGCCTTGCGGCCATCGTTGGTGACAGCGAGCATGTTGTCCTCATTGGGCGACACATCCCCATTCCGTATAGCTTCCGCACGGGCAACCAGGGTTGCCACAAAGGCCTTCAGTTCCAACGTAGGCTTGGCGGCGACCGTCTCCAAATGGAAGCGAGGCACGGGCAGCTTCAGCATCTCCGCGGTACGAATATCGGCCACTTCCCGGAACATGGTCATCAGTTCCGGCAGATTGACAAAGCGAGCGAACCGCGTGTTCATGCGATAGCCCCCGCCGTCCGGCGATAACTCCAGCGCCGTGACCGATTCCCCGAAGTTCCCTGCCCACGTATCAAATTGCGCGACATGGTTGGCTCGCAGCGTTGTCGGCTGCAGGAAACGTTGCATGGTCCACATCTCAGCCATCGAGTTCGAAACCGGTGTTCCGGTCGCAAATACCACACCCGAACAGCCTCCCTGCTTTTCCATCACATGACGCGTCTTCA
>CAISUK010000198.1 GCA_903888645.1 uncultured Pseudomonadota bacterium
AGCGAGGGCGTGAGATCACACAATAATTCGTGCAGCGGCCAATTGGTTCTTCTCCGCGTAGCGGCTCCGTCCAACCCGGCAGTCGAGGGGAGCTTCGCGATAAGGCCGCTCGCCCCCTCACTTCTACGTTCCCGAGTGTCTACTTTCTCAACCCGCCTACATCTGCCAAGGGCACTTAGCCGTCGCATGGCGCAGTAGCCTGCCGCACTTGCGGTAAGGCAATCGGGAAATGATCCGCTATACTGTGCGCCACCAAGTGATCCATCTTTTTACCCCCGCACCTGCTTCGAGGAAAACCCCGAAACATAGACGGGACAAGGTGTCCAGGTCTTTTGTTTGAGCGGACAGGGAAAGATCCTTCCCCCGCAACCACCGTTATTTGCAATGCGCCGGCTAGTCCTGTAGTTGGAAGCATAAAGTGGCCGTTTGGCCACTTTATGGTTCAAAACGCCATAGGACAGGTTATGGTTCAAAGCATTGAGCCATAAGGGAAAATCAGGATTTTCCCGGGCGACAAAAAAAGCCCAGAATTAACCCTTCGTTTATCTTGCAGAAACGGCGCTCCGGATGACCCGAGCGCCGATGTTTTTTGAGATTTTGCCGCGCGAAGGCGGCGCGTTAGGTGGTCGGTTCGACCAGCGGCGCCCCGCTGAGATGGCGTTCCCGCCAGGTTGTCCAGAGTCTGGACCCGGCAAAGCAGAATTCATCTGCCAACACTTCCTTCATGTTCTTCGGTGTCGCCGGCAGGCCGGCTTCCATCAATAGCTGCGCCGCACGGTCGGCGGCAGCAAATCGCTGTTCCATGCGGTTCCGCCAGGTTTCGTCGCTGAGCGCGCGATACCTGGCCGACACCTGCTTCGCCAAATCCGGCCAGCGCTTACCGACTTGACGCAAGTCGAGCCCTATCCGGGCAGCGATATCTGTCAACGACAGGGGCGGTTCCTGAAGCGCTAGTTCGCCAAACTCCTTCTCCAGCGCCGCCCAGTCGATTTGCCGAGCCGGCTTGCGCTTTTTTCGCTCGTCAATGTCGACGGACTGTGGGTGCCCGACGCGTTCCACGACCGCCGTTCCCGCCATCAAGTCAGGCAACGACACATTGAGCACCAAGGCCGCATCCACCAAAGTGGGCAAGCTCGCCAGAATGTTGCCGAGCATCCATTCCTGTGGCGCCGTCTTGGAACGGCCAATGGACTTGGCGAAAGCGGCCACGTTGCCATCGAAACTCAGCCGCACGCCCTCCCGCAACACCGCGCCGAGTGCCACCGGGTCCGGCCGTTCCGCCAAATCCGCGGTGCGCCGTACCAGCGCCCCCAACTGCTGCGCACGACGCACCTGGTCGGCTGACGCCTGCGGCGATTCCTGGTCCCCCAACCAGCAATCGCAGCGATGGCAGTAGCCCACCACCGGAACCACCACTTTGTCGCCCCGCTCGCGCTTGGCCCCGCATGACGGGCACACCGTCGCCAATTGCGTACCGTGCGTCGGGCACGCCGTCGCCGGGTGCAGTTCCCACAGCAGCCGACCGTAGACCGTTCGCCCCGCCGCCCGGTCCTCCGTCCAGCACGCCGGACACCACCGGTCCTCGTCGGCAATTTGGCCTTTGGTCGGCAGTACGCTGCCCCATCGCACCAGCGTCAGTGCCTCAAGCCCAGGCACTTTCGTGAGTTCCGACAAGGCCGATGACCACTGCGCGGCGCACTCCCCCGTGCCCGCCAATGTCCGGACGCGCCATGGCCTGCAGCCGGAAGCTACATGCGCCATGCCGCCAACAGCGGCGGGCCAGATAATTTCCGTGGCCAGGTCCCGGATGCTGACTCGATGCGCCAGCGCCAGCCTGGCCACATAGCTGGACAAACTTTCGCATTGCTCCGTGCCGACCCCCATCGGCGCCAGCGAGAGCAGGCAACTGCGAACCGGCAGCCCCTCGCGCCAGGGACGTTCGTTGTCGCAATCGACCTGCATGGGCTGGTCCGGCTTCCTGGCCATGGTCTATGCCGCCTTCTTCAGCCGCTGCTTCTTCTTGGCCAACCCGGCGAGGTGGGCGATGACCTCGGTATCGCCCTCCATCATGGCCTCGCCCGCCAGTGCCTCTTCCAGCAATTTCAATTGCTGGTTCTTGTCGAAGAACACTTTTGCCGTGGAGTCCTCGGTCCACACACCGCCGTTATCCAGCGCATGGAGAAGACCCCGCTGCATGCCCGACTTGATGAGGCCGACACAGCCGATGCAGCTCTCCATCAACGGTTCAGCCATCGGCACAAGATTGGGAATCACCGCGAGCGGGAGATGGCGCTGCAGGCTCCCGATGGACGCGGCAACCGCCGCCCGGTCCGCCGCCACGCTTTGCTTGTATCGGGTGAGATGGACCGGCTGTGTCCGCCGTGCCACCTGGCCGTTCAGTAGCATGAGGGCGTACAAGTCATAGGCGCCGGCGAGGAGGAAGCGCGTGCCGGTGCGGTTGGTCAGCGATTTGAAGGTGTCCATGTGCGACGCCAGCCGCGGGCCGGCCGTCTGCCGAATCATGGCCACCGGCTCGTCGAGCGCAATGACCTGGGTCTCGCGATTACGCAGCGCCTCCTCCAGTGCGACGCGCAGGGCAACGATGCGGCTGCCGAATTTGGCCGCGGAGCGGACGACTTTGCGCTCGGCTTCCTCGAAAACGACCATCGTCTTCTTGTCGATGAGCGGTTCGCCCAGTTCGGACAGGATTTGCTCGTAGGCCGCCACCCACGAGAATCCTTCGCCATAGGCCATGAGTTCCATCCAGATGGCCGGGACCGCACTCGGATTGGCCTGCATGAGGGGAAGCTCGCGCTTGTTGATATCGTCAATCAGCTTGTGGGTCAGCACGGATTTCCCGACGCCCGCCGGTCCGATTAACAGACCGATGTCCGTTCCGCCCCATTTCGCGGCAAGCCCGGACAGGCTTTTTCGGGCTTCCTGGATGCGCGGATGGCCGATGCGTACTTCATGGAAGTACTTGCGCTTATCCACATCCGGCTGGGTCAGCAGTTCAGGGGGATAAGCCGGGGTGGTGTATTGGCTAGAGTAGTCCATAGATTTCCTCGGTGGCTAGGGCAAAGTTATCTTCGGTGGTCGCTGCGGTTGCCTTGGCGGCGGGCGTGGTGCCGAGCCTTTCGGACCCAGCATTTCCGGTGGTTCCAGCGGTCTCAGCATTCCCGCTGTCCCCGGCGTTTCCTTCCGCTGTGGCGCATGACGCCGTCGTTGCCGAACCCGGTGGCACTGGCGACGTTTCAGACACCATGGACATTTCATCGAATGTCGGCAGCACCCCGATGTTCTCGGTGGAGGTGCCGCGCGTGAGTGATTCGAAGTGCGACACCGAATACATGGCCAGTGCGCCGTAAATCTTGCGGGTTGCGGCTTGCCGCTCGGCCAGGACCGACTCGAAATTGCGCGGGTCGCGGATTTTCAGCCACTCGCGAATGGTTTCGGGCTTCATGTCCTTGAGGCCGCTGCCGGCCGGCAGGCGCTTCAGCTCCTCCAGCGCGGTGCGAAGCTCGATGTCGTTGTAGTCATCCAGCAGGCCATAGCGCTTCGAGCGGCATACCTCCCACTTATCGCCGATGCGGACGAAGGCATAGCGCACGTCCCACGGGTCGTAACGCACGTCCACCGTCGTGCCCACCAGCAGCGGATTGGAGAACAGCGGCGACCAGTAATAGTCCTCATTGACGCGAATGCCGCGCTGCAGCTCGATTTTGCGGGTCTCGCCCTTCCGCGCCGGCGTCGGGCAGGTGAGAATGAGAAAGTCGCGGTCGTAGCGCCACAACCGGTGTTCCCGCACCCCGGTGTTGGTCATGCCGCGTTCATAGGCTTCGCGCGGCGTCATCCCCAGCGTCGGGTGTTTTTTCGTGTCGTACAGTTCCGTGGCCCAGTGCTCGAGGGCAAAGTACAGCGTTTCCAGGGTCCATTCGGCGAGGTTCTGCGGCATCACCGACTTCGTTGCGGTGCGCACGTGCTTGGTAATTTTGGTGTTGCCGACCAGGTTGTGAACGAAGGTCGTGTTGGCCGTTCCGAACATCCGCTCGCAGGTACTGCCCATGCGCGGATTCGCTCCCGGCCGCAGCTTGCGGTCGCAGCCCAGCAGTTTCAGCATGTGCAACATGTAGCCGGAGCGAAATTCCGAGCCCCGGTCGAGAACCAGGTTGGTGCCGATGCGGCCGAAACGACGGACCATGTCGCGGATGGCCATCAGGACGGCGCGGTACGACGGGGAGTCGAAGGTCAGGTAGATGCCGACGATGCGGCGCGAGTAGGCATCGGTGGCAAACGTCGCCCAAGGCCGGCCGAGCGGCTCGTCGGTGACGCTCGAGCGCACCTCCAAATCGAGCTGGGTATGGTCGATGTGGATGTTCTCCCAGGGCCGCACGCCATGGGCGGGCGTGTCGTATGCGAGGCGCCAGTAGAAGGCACGCTTTTGATAGGCGGCGCGCGGACCCTGGCGCTTATAGGCCTTTTCATCCTCGGGGATGCGTTTCGTGTGCGCGGTGTAGGTCTTGAGCGACGGCGGCGTCAGGCCGGCATCGGCGCAAGCCAGCTTGACGCCCTGGTAACAGGCCGTGATGTTGGGGGCTTTGTGGGTCAGGAATTCCGTCTTGACCGACAACTCCGCAATTTCGAGCACCGCGGCCGGCAGCTTCGGTAGCCGATTGCCGCGCTGACGGGTCTTGGGCGCGACGGCCAGCGCTTCGTTGCCGCCGGCGGCCAAGGCCGCATCGCGCTGAGCACGCCAGCGACGAAGGGTTCGGGCCGATACGCTTTTGCCCTGGCCTGACTCCTGGCCCTCGGCCAGGATGTTGAGGCGCCGAACGGTTTCCTCGACGTCCCGGGCAGACAAGTGGGCCAGCCCCGACACGCTCTGCGCCAGGGCTTCGTCCGGATTGTCCCCGGTACCGGCGACGGCAGCGATGGCACCGTCGCGATGGAGTTTTTCCAGGCTGGTCACGGACATTTCGAGTGCCGAGGTGCCTTGCTCGAGGACAACCTTACGCTGGCCAACCAGCGCGACGTCCCACAGGGCACCTTCATAGCTCAGGCGTACGCCCGGTTTCAGCACCAGCTGTGAGCCCGGTTGAAAGGACGGTGCGACGTTGCGCCCTGCCAGCTGGTGAATCTGCATGGACGGAATATCGCGGAACAGGCGCACCCGCCGCGTATCGGCCAGGCGCTCGCCATCGAGGTCAGCCACGAGAATGCCGTCGACAACCGCCTTGAAGATGTCGTCCGAGCGAAAACCCTGCACGTGAATGAGGTCGTGCAAGTGTCTGACCGGTTCGGCTTTCATGGCCTGCGTCAGCTGCTCGGCAATGCTCACGTCCAGCGCCGGGCAGTCCGCATCGTGGTAGTCGCGAAGAAACAGCACGTTTTCCACGAAGCGGCGCGGCAAGTCGGCCGACGTATGGAGTTCGTACTGAATACCCAGGGGCTCGCAGTGCTTTATGAGCGCCGGGCACGTCCAACCGCCCTCCGGCGTCTGCACATAGCGGTGCGGCTGGGTTTCGGCCAGTTTGAAGAGCTGCGATTCTTCCTTCCATTCCTCGAACACCAGCCGGTGCCGGCGGACGGTCAGAAAATCCGGTGTGTGCTGAAAGCGCACGTTCCGGCCGAGCCTTGGATGGTGGAGCGTGACGTCCAATGAATACGGCTGGGGGAAATAGGCCACCACCTCGTCGTCATGTTCCAGCTCAACCGTCCGCGGGAACTCCACGCGATTGCTCTCCACCTCCAGCACCCGGTCCATTTTGATGCTGTTGAACGTCACGGTGACGTTTCTCGACCGACCCTGGACCTGGCGCACAGGGGCATGCGCCACGGCGGCGTCGACGATGCGACGGCCGCTTGCCGGCGTATCGAGGCGCTCCAGTAATTCGGTCAGTGCTTCCAGGGCCATGGCTGCGTGGTGAGGGAGTTTTGTGGGAGGATGGTTCGCAAGGTCGTCTAGGCAGGCGAGGTATACCTTGGCCACCTAAACTGGTGCTAAACTCGTCTATAGAGGAAATATCCTCAATATTGAGGCGCCATGGACGAAGAAATGCACCCGAGGGCCAAGGGTAGCTGCGACCCCGGCTGGGCTGAGGAAGCCGTTGCAATCTTCAATGCGGTTCTGGCGCGTCATGGCGTCACTCTCACGGAAGTACACGAGGCGCTCTTGCAGCACGGTTTGGACATAACCTACAAGGCGCTATCGACGAAAGTGAATCGCGGAACGTTTCCATTCGCGTTCTTTTTAGAGGTGATGGACGCCATTGGCGTAAAGGTCGTTCGACTCTCGGACAAGGCCGAGGAAGAGCCTCGGCGCAAGTCCAAGAGCGAAAACCCCTAAAAGCGCTTGCCGTTTCGCCCGCCTGCATGGTGCCGCCCGGCACCGTTGCCTGAAAACGATAGTTCATCGGTGCAACGCCTCCAGCCGCTTTGCCAGTAGAGCCTGCACATCCGGGTCGCCCAAGCCCACAGACTCTTGGCAGAGAATCAGCCGTTGGCGGTCGGACTGGAATCCGTCGCTTCGGTCATCAATCGCAAGCCAGCGCCGACAGGGGTGCCGATTCAGGTAGCCGCGAATTTGCACCCCGCGCATCAGCGTTCGCCAGCCCTCGGCGTCAAGCAGGGTTTCAGAAGGGTCGAAAGTGGCGCCGATGACGCGAGACCTCAGGTCTGCCGAGGGCAATGCCGCCAATGCCGCCTCAAAGCTGAACGTGGTCACCCAATCGGTCGATAGGACCACACGCAGTTCAGGGTACGGTTGCAGCAGCAGTTCCAGCACTTCCGCGTACTCAAATAGCTGAATGCGCCCCGGCGCCGTGCTGACCGGGCCGGCAGGCGTCACATAGCTGCCACCGCGGTGCAGGACAAACGCTAGGCGATATCCGCCAAAGGGTTCATTCACGGCCTCGGCCAGGTAGGTCTTGGCGCGGAACACGAAGCCGTCAGCGTCCTTGAGGTCGGGGTGCTCATCGCATGGACGCGTGGCGTAGACCACCACAGCGATTTTCGCGACGGCGGGTTTGGCGCCAGTACCAATCACCAACGGAAATGCCGCAGAGAGGGCATAGGCCGCACCGCGCTCCTTATAGAACTGGTCCCCTTCGGTCACGACCAGCCCCTGCATGCGCACGGCGGCCTCGCGCATCAATGCCGACTCAATGGCCTGAGAGGCGGCATAGACCAACGGGTCACCTTCGGTTTCGGCGGCCTTCTTGCCCTGCGTCTGAAATCGGACCATCAGCGCGGGGATGCGCTCACCGCGGGCTTTGGCAAGTCGTTCTGCCAGGACTTGAAGAACCGTGTAGACGATGACGGTCAGCGCTGAAGCGGCCGCGGCACGATACTGGCGGCGGTTTTCATCTGACGTCTTGATGCCCGGGTCATCTCGCATCTTGAGCTGTTCAGGCTCATACCAGATGTCGACACCGGCGCCCATGCGCCATGCGGGGTCAATTTTGGCCCGACTACTGCGCTGAATCGGCGACTGGCTTTCATCAACCCGTACCGGCATCCAAGTGATGTTCAGCAGTTGTGGGGGGACTTGCCGGAGGACACGGTATGCAGTCACCCCGTCCTCGCGTGTGGCGAGCGTTCGCTCATGCAGCACAGTACGCACGCGCACGGAAAAAAGTCTGCCAACCACTTCCTCGGATTTACGCGCCACCTTGATGTGTTTGAACCACTCGATGTTTTCTGCCTGACCTTCGCTTGCCTTGACCAAGGGGTCACGAACCTTGCCCCGTGAGCGTTCGATAGCCGGCCAATCGACTACCCCCTCCTGGACGACGAGGTAGAGGTCGTCGACAGCACGCTGCGCATGGGCAATGACATTCCGAGATTTGGTGCGCAGCAGGCCTACCAGCGTCTTGCTCAAGCCCTTGACGCGCGCGCTCCATGACGTCAAGTCGGTGAGTAGCGATTCGACGCCGGCCTGACCCTCCGTGTGTAACCTTGCGCTCAGCGCTTCGGCTTCCGCCTGGAGGTTTGCTGCGTCCAGTTTCGGGTTCAGCACCAGCCAAAGAAATGCCGTTTCGGCCAGGCAACGACGCGTTCTGAATGGCGACGGTCCTTCGCTGGCAGCATCCACAATCAGCGTATCGCGCAATCTCGTCAGACGCGAATCGAATGCGTTGAGCATTTCGTTGCGAGGGTCCTTGCCATTGACGCGGAATCGGTAACTGACTTCGCGTACCACCGAAACGCCGCGAGACGACGGGTCTACGCGGCGTGACTCGAACAGCTGCGTATTCCACTCCGCCCAGACGGGCAGGCAGTTGTAGAACAACGCCTTCACCAGTTCGTCGGAGACTGAGAAGTCGGCGGCCAGCGTGTAGGCTCCCGCCAAGCTCAAATGAAGCGACTGGCTGCGCTCTGGAGCACCGTAGAGGTCGAACAGGGTAATGACGCGGCGAACGTAATCGGCAAATGCCTGGTCGGCCGGAACTTGAGATTTCGCCACCTGAGCGGAGAGCCCTTGCATGATGGCGAAGCTCACTGCCAGACGCACGCGAGCCAGGGCCTCATCCTCAAGAAAATTGAGAAACCGCGTAACTTGGCTGTCGCTCTTGTCGAAGTCCTGCCTTAGCGTTTCCACCAATTTGTCGCGCTGTACGTCGTTGAACTCTGAGTCGCGCAGAGCCTGGGTATCGGCAATGGAGCCAGACATGCGCTCAAGCCAATCTTCGGCCTGAATTTCTTCTTGAGCCGACAGGACGCGCGCGACATCCTTCTCGCGCGCGGAGGTCAGTCGTTCAGGGTTGGCAAACTCCATGGCCACCACCTGCGCAGACGTTTCCCCCAGAAACAGCTTGAGGCTGGTTTCCGACGCAAGGCGTTCGAGGGCGCCACCAGGGTCGAGGACGAGGATGTTCTCAGGCGTCACGCCGAGCCGGTCAAGCTCGCCTGCAATCAAGCGGTGAAGTTTGGTTGCGCCCTGCGAGATTCCGCCGATGTTGTTGCCGAACACGCGACCACCCATTTTGGCGGGTAACTGGCGAGTCCGGGCGTCAATCAGGTGCGCGATGTATTCGCTGCTGAAGGCGGCAAAGGCCAGGGCATCGG
>CAISUK010000199.1 GCA_903888645.1 uncultured Pseudomonadota bacterium
CGCTGCTCCAACCCTCCCCTTCTCCCCCAACCCCTCTCCCGCGGAGGGGAGAGGGGAGACCGCAACCTTCACCGGAAAGCCCGACTTTGAGTGCGCGATGCTCGTCCTAGGTGCCGGCCCCGGCGGTTATTCCGCCGCCTTCCGTGCCGCCGACCTCGGCCTCGACACCATCATCATCGAACGCTACGCCCAACTCGGCGGCGTCTGCCTCAATGTCGGCTGCATTCCCTCGAAAGCTCTGCTCCACGTCGCCGCCGTCATGGACGAAGCCGAACACCTGGCCGACTCCGGCATTGACTTCGCAGCACCGAAAGTCGACATCGACAAGCTGCGCGCCCACAAGAACAAGGTCGTGGCCAAGCTCACCGGTGGTCTGGCCGGCATGGCCAAGGCGCGCAAATTACGTACCGTGCGCGGCTTCGGCCATTTCATCGACCCGCATCACCTCGAAGTCGAGGAAACCACCGGTTCTGCCCAGGAAAAAACCGGCAAGAAGACGGTGATACGCTTTGAACAATTCATCATCGCCGCCGGCTCTCAGGCCGTGCACCTGCCCTTCCTGCCCCGCGACCCGCGCATCGTCGATTCCACCGGCGCGCTGGAACTGCGTCAGGTGCCCAAGCGCATGCTGGTGATCGGCGGCGGCATCATCGGTCTGGAGATGGCTACGGTGTATTCCACCCTCGGCGCCCGCGTCGAAGTGGTCGAAATGCTTGACGCATTGATGCAGGGGCCCGACCGAGATCTGGTCAAGGTCTGGGAAAAACAGAATGCGCACCGCTTCGACAAGATCATGTTGAAGACCAGGACCGCCGCCGCCGAAGCCAGGGATGATGGCATCTGGGTGAGTTTCGAAGGCGAGCAGGCGCCGACAGAACCGCAACGCTACGATCTCGTGCTGCAGTCGGCCGGACGCAGCCCCAACGGCAACAAGATCGGCGCCGACCAAGCCGGAGTTGCCGTCACGGATCGCGGTTTCATTCAGGTAGATAGCCAGATGCGCACCAACGTACCGCACATCTTCGCCATCGGCGACATTGTCGGCCAGCCGATGCTGGCGCATAAAGCCGTCCACGAAGCGCATGTGGCGGCCGAAGTTGCCGCGGGCAAGAAAAGTCATTTCGACGCCAGCGTCATTCCCGGTGTCGCCTACACCCATCCGGAAGTCGCCTGGGTCGGGTTGGGCGAAGACGAAGCGAAGAAGTCCGGGCGCAAGGTCAGCGTCGCGAAGTTTCCTTGGGCAGCCTCGGGACGGGCCATCGCCAATGGCGCCGAGTACGGTTTCACCAAGTTGATCTTCGATGAAGAGACGCATCGTATCGTCGGCGGCTCCATCGTCGGGCCAAATGCTGGCGACATTATCGGGGAGATCGCACTGGCGATCGAGATGGGCGCCGACGCCATCGATATCGGCAAGACCATCCATCCGCATCCGACCCTGGGCGAGACTATTGGCATGGCAGCGGAAGTCGCCCACGGCAGTTGCACCGATCTGCCGCCGATGAAGAAGCGCTGAGCCGAATCACCGCTAAAATTACAACTGATTTTCGCTAACTCCGGAGCCAAAATGACCCAGGACGAACTCAAGCAGGCGGTTGCCCGTGCAGCCCGCGACTACGTTGCCGAACACGCACCGGTTGGCGCCATCATCGGCGTCGGCACAGGCTCCACGGCCAATATCTTCATCGACGAGTTGGCTGCGATCAAGGACCGCCTCGGCGCTGCCGTGGCCAGTTCGGAGGCAACGAAAAAGCGCTTGGAGGGGCACGGTATCCGCGTTCTCGATCTCAACGATGTCGATGATCTGCCCATATACGTCGACGGCGCCGACGAGATCGACGCCGGCATGAATATGCTCAAGGGCGGCGGTGGCGCGCTGACTCGCGAGAAGATCGTCGCGGCGGTGGCGCGGATCTTCGTTTGCATTTGCGATGCCAGCAAGGAAGTGGCGGTGCTCGGCAAGTTTCCGCTACCGGTGGAAGTAATCCCGATGGCGCGAGCCTATGTGGCCCGCGAGATTACAAAGATCGGCGGCCGGCCTGTGTTGCGTGACGGATTTGTCACCGACAACGGCAACCTGATCCTCGATGTACACGGGCTATCGATTGCCACGCCCGGCGTGCTCGAAGACCGCATCAATGCCATCGTCGGGGTCGTCACCAACGGCCTGTTCGCGCGCCGTGGCGCCGACGTGCTGCTGTTGGGTACCGGTGCCGGGGTTACGGCCAAGCATCGCTAGCCGGAATTGCCGCTAGCAACGCGACCCGGCTGATCCGGAGATCGGGTACGCATTCTCCGCGATTTCGCGGGGGATTCTCTTCATTGCCGGTGCGCGACTGGGCCTGAGGCTCGCCAAGAGCTTTCTTGCCTGTTGCCCAATTCGCTTTCCCCGTCTTCTACAGCGCCCCAGATGGTGAAGTTACTGCATTGCACAAATCGCTCTTGGCTGCTATCCTCGGGGCTAATTGATCAGTAATTTTCACCGAGATCCATTAAAGCAAGTACTTAATTAGTTCTCACTGGACGCCCATCGTTCTACGTGGTGGACGTGCCACGTCGAAATATTGCGCCGCACCATTTCTTTTGATACCAGGACACCCGTGAAACTTGAAAGCCTGACTACCCTTTTGCCAGACACCAACGGTCAGGTGTTCCTCGAGAACACGACCTACGACGAAATCGCGGTCGGCGCGTTCGCTGAAATCGAACGTACCCTGCACCACAAGGATATCCAGTTGTTCGCCGTGATGAGCGGCGATGTGAACCCGACCCATCTCGATTCGGAGTTCGCAAGCATCGGCAAGTTTCGCGGTATCACCGGTCACGGCATGTGGTCCGGCGCCTTGATTTCCTCGATACTCGGGGTCAAGTTTCCCGGGCCCGGCACGATCTATCTTGGCCAGAATCTACGTTTCCACGCTCCTGTGAGGGTCGGAGATACGATCAAGGTGCGGGTTACGGCCATCGCCAAGGACGACCTGACCAAACGGATCCGCTTCGATTGCCTGGTCACCAACCAGATCGGCGCGATGCTGATTTCCGGTGAGGCCGAGGTCATGGCGCCGGTGCAAAAGATTCGCCGCCAGCTTGCGGCCCTGCCGGAAATCCTCATCGAGGACAAGGAGGCCCGTTACCAGAGCCTGCTCGCCATTTCGCGCGGCTTGCCAGCGATTTCGATGGCGGTAGTGCACCCCTGCGATGCCGAGTCTTTGCGTGGGGCGATCCTCGCTCGCGATGCTGGGCTGATCGTGCCCATCCTGATCGGCCCGGAAGACAAGATCCGCGCCGTTGCCGCCGCGGAAGGCCTCGATCTCGGTGTTCGTATCATCGACGTCCCACACAGCCACGCTGCCGCGGAGACTGCGGTTCGGCTTGTGCATCAGGGCGAGGCCCTTGCCCTGATGAAGGGTTCGCTGCATACCGACGAACTCATGGGCGCCGTGGTCAAACGCGACGGCGGCCTGCGCACGAGCCGGCGCATCAGCCATGTGTTCCTGATGGATGTGCCGACTTATGCGCGCCGGCTATTGATCACCGACGCCGCGATCAATATCGAACCGACTTTGGAGGACAAGGTCGACATCGTGCAGAATGCAATTGACATGGCAATCGCCCTCGGCATCGTCATGCCTAAAGTGGCGATCCTTGCCGCGGTCGAGACAGTCAACCCGAAAATGCGTTCGACCACCGACGCCGCCTCGCTGTGCAAGATGGCCGATCGCGGCCAGATCAAAGGCGGCATCATTGACGGACCGCTCGCCTTCGATAATGCCATTTCACTGATCGCGGCCAAGACCAAGGGCATAGAGTCGGACGTGGCAGGCGTGGCCGACATCCTGTTGGTGCCGGATCTGGAATCCGGCAATATGGTTGCCAAGCAGCTCGAATACCTGGCTCATGCGGTCGGCGCGGGCATCGTTCTTGGCGCCAAGGTTCCGATCGTGCTGACCAGTCGCGCCGACACCGCTCGCACCCGCGCCGCATCGTGCGCCATCGCCCAGGTGCTGGCCAACGCAAGCATCCGCTAGCGGACGGAGGCAGTTCAGCAGGTCCATTGGGTTGATTGGGGGCGGGAATGTCGGGGTTCGGGCGGCGATTTTGCGAGCCGAACGAACCCGCTTCTCCAACGGTCACGAGTTCGGTGTGTTCGCGGTTAGTGTCAGAATAGCGTTGCCCGCACCCAAACCAGACCGAACATGAAGATTGCCACCTGAAGTGTGCATTGGTGTTTCAGAAGATCTCATAAATTCTCACAAGTAAACAAAAAACAATTAATAACAAAAGGTTATACGATCACAGCGTCTCACCCGGTCTATTGTCGTTTCTTGAAATCTTGATC
>CAISUK010000200.1 GCA_903888645.1 uncultured Pseudomonadota bacterium
AATCCTCGGTCAGCCGATCGGCACCGCCAGCGATGTCTATGCCTTGGGCGTGGTGCTCTACGAACTGCTGACGGGTTCCTTGCCCTACCGGCTGAAGCGGGATTCGCGCGGGGCGCTGGAAGACGCCATCCTCAGTGCCGATGCGCAGCGCCCGAGCAAGACTGAAGTGGTGCTGGGCAATGCCCAGGCGCGTGACAGTACCGTGCGCAAGCTGGTCACGCTGCTCAAGGGCGATCTGGACACGATCATACTGAAAGCGTTGAAGAAGAACACCGCCGAACGCTACGCCACTGCCCAGTTGTTTGCCGACGATCTGCGCCGTTATCTTGCCGGTGAAGCGGTGCTGGCGCAGCCGGACTCAAGCTGGTATCGCACCGGCAAATTCATCCGCCGCAACTGGCTGGCGGTTGGCGCGGCCACCGCAGTATTCGGCGCCCTCGCAATCGGCCTTGGCGTGGCGCTATGGCAGGCGCAAGCGGCACGCGTCAGCGAATCCCATGCACGCACCGAGGCGCAGACGGCAAGAGCGGTGCAGTCATTTCTGGTTGATATCTTCCAGTCGAGTTCCAGCAATCAATCCGACCCGCAGAAAGCCCGCAACATGACCGCCAGAGAACTGCTGGACAGGGGCGCGATGAAGATCGATACAGCTTTGGCCGACGCGCCTCAGGCAAAACTGGAGATTCTCAAGACGCTCGGCCAGCTTTACATCGAGATCGGATTGAACAAGCAATCCGCCGCATTGCAACGCAAGCGCGTCGAACTGGCGCGGGCAATTTTTGGCGCGCAGAGCAGCGAAACCGTCGATGCGCTGCTCGATCTCGCACAGGTATTGTCGAAGCAACTCGATGATCCCGACTGGGAAAAATCCCTCAAGGAAGCCCAAGCGATTCTAGACAGCCGAAACGACACGACTTCACTTCGCAGGGCTCGACTTAATGCGCGACTTGCGACCTACTATCGCGAGCACGAACTCGACAAGGCAGCAGATTTCGGCGAGCGCGCCCTTGCGATCCATCGAAACTTCCCTCCAGACCGAGAATTTGTGCTGGCATTGATGGCCGCCGCGGATACAAATGCCAATCGGGATGAGTACTCTGCAGCCCGGTCTAAACTCGAGGAGGCTGTTACTGCCATTCATGGAACAGCCAATGTTGCGAGCGCTGATCTGTTGCCACATGTTTACAGCACCTTAGCTGAGGCCGAGTATTGGTTAGAAGATTATGCTGAAGCCGAGAAAAACTCGCGCCTCGCTTGGGAGAAAGCCAAATCGCTCAATGGCGACCTGGATGTCATTGCGTTGGGCTACCTGATGGATTATTCCACCGTACTCATCAGCAACGGCCGAGTCGGAGAAGGCATTACCAAGATGCAACAGGCCGTGAAAGGTTTTCGCGGCGCGAAAGGCTCGGACGAACCGGCAAGGCTGTCTGATTTTCTCGGAACATACGCAAATGCGCTGAAATATTACGGCCGAATCGAAGATGCCATCGAAGCAATGCGCGAGGCGCGACGGGTGGTGGCGCAAGCGGGTGACACGCTGCGCCTCGCTCGACTGATAGGCGAAGAAGCAAGCATTCTGGTGATGCTCGGGCATCTTGATGAGGCATCCAAGCTTCTCTTCGATGCGAAAGGAATGCTTGATCGCTCGCAAAGCTCAAGTGTCGACTGGGCTCCGTACGACAATCGAACCAGGCTCGAAATATTGCTGGCTCAGCATCGATTGACGGAAGCCAACCAGCTTGCGAAAAACGTATTCGCAAAGGCTGCAACCTCTACCAGTCGCGCCAGGATCGACCTGATTGCACGGGAACGCCTGGCCTTGGCAAACAAGGACGCCAATTCAGCACTCGCGCTTGCAGTTGAGTCAATCGCCGAGATCGAAGGCGGCACGAATCGAGACTATCTGGGTTTCCATCGCTACAGTTCGTATCAAACTGCCGGTCAAGCCTTGTTGATGCTGCACCAGCCAAAAGAGGCGGAGGTCAAGCTGAGGACTGCCTTGCAATTGGCGGACTCACTGTTCGACCCGCGGCAAAGCCCAAAGCTGGCCGAGACCGAGATTGCACTTGCCCAGTGCCTGCTTGATCTGCAGCAAGCTGCCGAGGCAAAGGCTCTGGCTGCGAAAGCTCAGGCGATTCACTCGGTGCACAGGGAACTGGGTGACCAGTACAGGCAGCCGCTCAGGGAGCTTGAAAGAAGGCTCGCGAAACTTACATAAGCTCCTGTAATTAATTGGTTTAGCTGGTTTCATCGCAAATTTATTGGGCCTGATGTCGGGTTTTGCCTAATAAATACGTCTTACACAGTGAAGGTCAAAAACGGCCTTCGCAACTTTGCTGAAACCTGGATTGCCAATGCTGATGCTCGGACCGTTCTGCTCAAGCAAATCAAGATTGGCGGATTCAATTTGAGCTGCAAGATTAGGGTCTAAGACTTTGGTATTATTGAAGAGCAAAGTTTTTCATGCTAAATTGTCGTTACTTTTACTGCGCTAATTCCGGTTATAACCTGACGCACTTTTTCTCGATAAAGGAGTTCAAAGAATGAAGAAACTTGTTTCTGTCCTTGCTGTTGCAATGACCACCACCATACCATCGCTGCCAGCTTCAGCATGTACTGGAATCGAATGCTATAAGACTGTGCCAACTTCTATGGCTCCCCCGCCACCACCTATACCAATTCGTATCTGTCTGCCTTCTATTTTGCCTTGCCGATGAACCGCTTTGGCGGGTTACTGTAGTCAGCAATTCTGCAGTAAAGGCAGCCCTTAGTTGCCGGGCCAGTCGGTCAAAATCGACTGGCTTTGTTGGGGTTGCCAGCAACAGCCAAGGTTAAGTCCGTCAATCGAGCGACGCTGCGAGCAGTAGTCGCGCTTCGTCCCAGTCTCGCTGCACGGAGCGCTTGGTGACCTGCAGCGTGTCGGCTATTTCGGCCATCGAGTAGCCGCCGAAGAAACGCATCTCGACGACCTGGGCGAGGCGGCTGTAAGCAGTTGCCAGCGCATCGAGCGCATCGTTCATCCTGAGCACCGACGCGTCGTCGCTGGCAAGATCGCCGACCAGTTCGGTGTTCATCGTCACTTCCAGCAGATCGCCGCCACGCCGCTGCGCCAGGCGCTCCCTTGCGGTATCGACAACCACCGAGCGCATGACCTGGGAAGCATAGGCAAAGAAGGCGCGCCGATCCTCTGCGCGAAGTTTGCCGGCCTGTAAGAAACGCAGGTAATGGCCTTCACGCAAGCGATTACCGTTCGGAGCGAAAATGACGCTTGAGACGTCCGCGCACCTTCGGTATAGACTGCTGAAAATTCCGCGTTGCCAACTTCCCGATGGCCTCAAGAACAAAGTGCTTTGACAGCCTCCTTAGCCGGTATCCTTTCAGCGGCCAGCTGTTCGATTCGCTGCCGCTGGGTATCGTTTTTCAGAGTGCGGAAGGAAAAATCGAGACGGCGAATCCGGCCGCTGAGAGGATTCTCGGATTGTCGCTGGATCAGATGCGTGGTGTCACTTCCATCGATCCGCGCTGGCATGCCGTGCGCGAAGACGGCTCGCCTTTTCCCGGCGAGGACCATCCGGCCATGGTCGCCCTCAGGACCGGTCTACCAGTTCTCGACGTGCAAATGGGCGTATTCAATCCCAGCCGCGATGCGCAGACCTGGATCAATGTGCGAGCCTTTCCCATCAATGAGCCGAGTCATGGCGAGCTGCTCGGGGTTTACGCGCTCTTTGAAGATATTTCGGCGCGGAAGATCGCTCAGCAACAGGCATTGACTAGCGAGGCGCACTTTCAGTCACTGTTTACCAGCATGAACGAGGGCGTTGCCTTGCACCGACTGGTTGTCGACAGTGCCGGGCGAGCCATCGATTATCTGATTCTGGACGTCAATCCCACCTTCGAAAGCCAAACCGGCATGCGCCGCGAAGCGGTCGTCGGCAAGTTGGCATCGGTCGCTTATGGCACGCCTCGGGCACCGTTTCTTGAGGTTTTTGCGCGGGTCGCGCAGACCCGCCTGCCGGCGGCGCTGGAAGAATATTTCGCCCCATTGGCGAAGCATTTTCACATCAACGCTTTCTCGCCCTACCCCGAACACTTTGCCACCGTTTTCGATGACGTCACGGCGCGCAAGCACATCGAGGCGAGGTTGCGTCTCGAAAGCGAGATCACCCAGCAGGCGGCTGAAGGCATCAATCTGGTGGGCGCCGCCAGCGGCACGATCCTCTATACCAATCCGCGCTTCAACGCGATGTTTGGTTATGCCGATGGCGAACTGATCGGCAAGCCAATCAGTACCGTCAATGCGCTCGGCGAGACATCGCCGGAACAAACCGCAGCAATCATTACCAGGACCTTGGGCGAGGGCAACGTGTGGCGGGGTGAAGTGTTGAATGTCAGAAAGGACGGCAGCATTTTTTGGACGATGGCCCACGCCTCGCGTTTCGAGCATCCCGAACTGGGCACCTTGTTTATCACGCATCAGTCGGATATCTCTGCGCAAAAGCGCACCGAAGCGGAACTGCTCGAACTCAACGACAAGCTGGAACTGCGCATTGAAGAACGTACCCGTGAGCTGCTTCTCGCCAAGGAAGCGGCCGAGGCGGCCAACCTGGCCAAGAGCACCTTCATCGCCAATATGTCGCATGAGTTGCGCACGCCACTCCATGCGATTGCCGGGATGGCGCATCTGGTGCGGCGCGCCGGGGTGACGGAGCAGCAGGCGCAGCGCCTCGACAGGATTGACAGCGCCGGCGAGCACCTGCTGGAAATCATCAACGACATCCTTGAATTATCGAGGATCGAATCGGGCAAGTTGACGCTCGAGGAAACACCGCTGAACGTCGGCAGCATCGTGGCGAATGTCGCTGCCATGATGTCCGACAAGGCGCAGGCGAAGAAGATCAAGTTGGTTGTCGAGGCAGTCCAGGGCAACGATCTCGTCATGGGCGATCCCACCCGGCTCCGCCAGGCCTTGCTCAATTACACCGCCAACGCCATCAAGTTCACAGTCAGCGGCACGGTTTCGTTGCGCGCTGCGCTGGTCGAAGATGTTGCTGGCAGCGTTTTGCTGCGTTTCGAAGTCAAGGACACCGGCATCGGCATTGCCGCCGCGACCATACCAAGACTATTCGCGCCGTTTGAACAGGCGGACAACTCGATCACGCGCAATTATGGCGGCACCGGGCTGGGTATTGCCATCGTCAAGAAGCTGGCGCAGCTGATGGGGGGCGACGCTGGCGTGGTCAGCACACCCGGGCTGGGCAGCACATTCTGGTTCACCGCGCGCCTGAAATGGGCCGGCCGGGCCGGGCCCGCTGCCAATGCCGAGCCTACGGATTTCAGCGAAGAAAGCCTCCTGCGCGCCTTCGGCAAGCGCCGGCTATTGATCGCCGAAGACGATCCGGTCAACCAGGAGGTCGCGCTGGCGCTCCTGTCGGCTTATGCGCAGCGGATCGATGTGGCCGCCGACGGCCTCGAGGCCTTCGAGCTGGCGTCGAAGAATGACTATGACATCATCCTGATGGGCATGCAGATGCCGGTTCTGGACGGTCTGGAGGCGACACGGCGCATACGGCGGCTGGCCAATGGCGCCAAGCCGATCATCCTGGCCATGACCGCCAACGCCTTTGCCGACGACAAGGCGAGATGCGTAGAGGCCGGCATGAACGACTATATTGCCAAGCCGGTTTATCCGGAGGCCTTGTACGGGACGTTGCTGAAATGGCTGGATCGGGCCAATGCGTAATGTGCTGTACAACCAACTTCCGCCGGAATAATGAACAAATTGGCGAATTGGCGGAAAATGCTGATTGACTGAAATCCGCGAGGAACACCGATCATGCCTGACTACCTGGTTTTTGTTGTCGATGACGACAAGATTTCGCGACTGCTGGTCGATTCCATGCTGCGCCGCAAATATGCGGTGGAGACCTTTGAATCCGCAGAAAGCTGCCTGGAAAGGCTGGCGCAGCGACTGCCGGATTTATTCCTGCTGGATGTCGGCCTGCCTGGCATGGATGGCTACGCGCTTTGCCGGGCACTTAAGGATGGTCCGGAAACCCGGGATATCCCCGTACTGTTCGTCTCCGCCCATGACGACCTCGACTCTGTCCTGGCCGGTTATGAGGCTGGCGGCGAAGACTATTTCATCAAGCCGTTCGATGTCATCAGCCTGCACCACCGGATCGAGAACCTGCAGCGCATCGAGCAGGACAAGAAGGCGCTGGCGGAGCCGACGACGGCAGCCGACGAATTGGCGACGCTGCTCATGGCCAACCTCGATGAATATGCCGTTCTGATCAAGTTTCTGCGCACACTCAATGAATGCAACAGCTACGCCGAGGTCGTCGACGCGATTCGGCATGTGCTGGAAGCCTTTCATCTTGACGGCTGCCTGCAAATTCGCCAGCGCAATCTGGAACAGACCTTCGGCCGGGAAGGCGGCAATTGGCCGATGGAAGCCGCGGTCATCAACCATGTGCGCAGCCTCGGCCGCATCTTCGAATTTCGCCAGCATGCCGCTTACAATTTTGATCGCCTGACCATTCTGGTCACCAACATGCCGATCAAAGATGCCGATCTCTGCGGCCGGGTCCGCGACAACCTGGCCATTGCCGCGGAGAGTGCCGATGCCAAGCTCAAGGCGCTGCAATACTTCGAAGACAACGCCACCATGCGTGGCGAGATTCGCGCTTTGCTGGCGGGCGTTGGACAGAGCGTGGAAACCTTCAGCCACAATTACGATCACGCCAGATATGCTGGGTCAGTGCATACCACGCAGAC
>CAISUK010000201.1 GCA_903888645.1 uncultured Pseudomonadota bacterium
CCCGGTCAGGATCAGCGTTTGCAGTGTTGAGGCGGCTGGCATTGCGTAGCTCGAAGTCAAATCGTCAGAACCTTGTGTTTGTCATAGATCGCCACCGGAAAATTCCGGACGGCGGGTGGCGGCGTGTGTCTAAACTTCAGTATCTCAAATATACAAGCGTTATTTCGGCAAGCCGTGGCTCCACTAGGGCGTGGTTTCTTGACTGGCTTGGTGAGCAGTCGATTGGGGTTCATTGCTGGGGCAATTGAGATCAAGATAATTTCAGAAATCTGCAAGGAAGATGAATGCGTTACTGGCTGATGAAAAGTGAACCGTCGGTGGTCGGCATTGATCATGTGCTGGCGATGCCCAAACAGACCGTCGATTGGTGGGGTGTGCGCAACTACCAGGCGCGTAACTTCATGCGTGACCAGATGCAACTTGGCGACGGCGTTCTCTTCTATCACTCGTCATGTCCCGAGCCGGGGATTGCCGGGCTGGCGGAGGTAGCACAACGCGCCTATCCGGATCGCACCCAGTTTGATTCGCAAAGTCCCTACTATGACGCCAAATCCACATCCGATAATCCACGATGGGTCAACGTCGATGTGCGCGTTGTCAAGAAGACACGGCTGATCGGTCTGGACGAATTGCGTGCGCATTCGGAGCTGGCAAATATGCGCGTACTCCAGCGCGGCAACCGGCTTTCGATTACGCCAGTCGATCCGGCTGAATGGCGTTTCATCTGCGAAAAACTGCTGCAGGAAAAGTTGTGACGCTGTGGTGGCTTGCCTACCCGTTGCTGGGCCTGTTCGGCGGGTTCTGCGCCGGGCTGTTTGGGGTCGGCGGTGGCATGGTGCTGGTGCCGCTGCTGTTCATGGTGTTCGGAGAACAGGGTTTTCCGCTCGAACACATGATGCATTTAGCATTGGGAACCTCGATGGCGACCATTGCCCTGACATCGATATCCAGCATGCGTGCGCATCACGCCCATGGTGCGGTACGCTGGGACATCGTGCGCAGCATTGCACCGGGACTTCTGTTGGGAACCTTGTCCGGGTCGTTGTTCGTCAGCGGAATTCCGACACGGCCGCTGGCGATCACCTTCACCGTTATAGTTTTTTGGGCCGCTGCTCAGATGATCATGGACTTCAAGCCGAAGCCGCATCGACAACTACCCGGTCCGTCGGGACTTTTTCTCGTCGGTGTGGCCATCGGCGTCGTTTCCTCGGTTGTGGCTGCTGGCGGTGGCTTCATGTCCGTTCCGTTCATGGTCTTCTGCAATGTGGTGGTGCACAAAGCCGTTGGCACTTCGTCTGCACTCGGCTTTCCGATCGCCATTGCTGGCTCGATCGGCTATATCGTCACCGGCTGGAACGTCACTGCCCTGCCACCTTATGCACTTGGTTTCGTCTATCTGCCGGGGCTACTGGGCGTCGCGGCAATGAGTATCATCGTCGCCCCAATCGGCGCGCGACTGGCGCACAGACTGCACGTGAAGCAGCTAAAGCGCGCCTTTGGCGGCTTGCTGGCGCTGCTGGCGTTGAAGATGCTCTTCGGCTTGATGGTCCCGTGAGCAATGAAGGCACTTTCAGTTGGCCACTGAAGCGAATCGGCTTCATGAGATAAAGCGCCAAGCCATGACAACGCAGGTTCAGTCGCAAGTGACGATTTACGCAAATTTGTAAATAATTCTTGCAAAGCGCTTGACATTGCCGTATCTTCGCCGGGCATTCGGTTCAAGTTGTGGTTGTCCGGTAGTCATTACGCCGTCACGGCGCTGCCTTTCCCCATCTACGTTTCTTGATCTCGGCTGCACTCACGGGTAGTTACCCGACATTTCATTTTTTCAAGGAAAAAGTAGCATGGCAACCGGCACTGTAAAATGGTTCAACGACGCTAAAGGCTTCGGCTTCATCACCCCGGACGAGGCAGGCGACGATCTGTTCGCTCATTTCTCCGAAATTCAATCCAGCGGATTCAAGTCTTTGCAAGAAGGCCAAAAGGTCAGCTTCGAAGTCAAGATGGGTCCCAAGGGCAAGCAAGCCGCCACGATCAAGCCGCTCTAAAAGGCGCCTGAACGTTCGAGCTTTTTTGCTCGACATAAAACCGCAGCGCAGGCTGCGGTTTTTTTTGGCTCGCCCGGCACGGGCCAGTCGAGTCTGTCAATCGATCGGCTCCAAGCTATCGTAAAGCACCAAACAAGAAGCCCCTCGCGTGGAGGGGCTTCGCTGTGTCAATCAGGCCAAACTCGAACTATGAATCTATCGAGCCAAGGCGCCGATTCACGCTCAAGCTTGCGTGTTCACCAAATTGCCTGAGCTACGGAAACCCTGCAGGTTCTGGTAGAGCGCCTGAAGAAAACCGCCCAGACTCGAACCGCTGCTCGTCAAGCCCAGTGAGGCTAACAGCACTTTATAGCTTTCCTGCAGTTTGACCACTGCTGGGGGTAACGTCGGCGGCGGTGCGGCCGGTGCTGGCGTTGTCGTGGCGGGCGTGGTCACGGTTGTGTCCGTTGGCGGTGTAGTTGTCGCCGGAGCCGCCGCCGCGTCGGTTGCGCTCGATGCCGGGGAGTCGGGAGCAGTCGCAGGCGGGGGGCTTGTCGTGGCTGTCGTACCGGCTGCAGCTGGTGTTGTCGAAGCATCAGCCGCCGCTGGTCCTGACGGCTGAGACGCAAGCAGCTGGATCAAACTCTGCAATTTCGACTCAAGCCTGCCAAAACCACCATGGCGATGATGCTCGCCTCCGTCATCTCCCTCGTGATGGCCCCGGCCCGTCGCGCCGAACGATTGCAACGCACCGAACAGGTTGTGCAGAAACGCCCCTAGGGCCTGCAGAGGGTTCGCGGTCGTTGCCGTCCCGTCTGTGGCAGCGGCCGTACCAGCAGCATCCGTCGTCGCTGCCGGTGTGGCCGGAGTATCGGCCGGCACAGCCGCGGTTGTGCTGGTCACGCTCGCGCTTGTACTACTGCTAGCCGTCACGCTTATCGTAACCGTTGTGGTGTCTGTGGTCGCGCTAGTTTGGGGCGCTGTGCTGCCTGACGCGGCCGCTGAATTATCCGGAGTTGTGGTGCCTGGCGCCGCGGCGGCTGGCGTCGCGCCGATTTGACCCAAAGCCTTGAATACGGCATCCAGAAATGCGCCAGGGCCGCCTAAGCCACCGTGTCCTTCGGCTTTTTGGCCGCTATCGTCGTCGCCGTCGGCGTCGTTGCGAACGCTGCTGGGCTGCTGGCTGGGACTCGCCGAGTTGAGTTGCGGGAAGTTGAAAGTTGCGGCAATTCGTCCAAGGTCCATGGCGCTCTCCAAGGTCTGGTTAAGGGGATTCTGCCTGCAGCAAGCCCTTTAACGGCATCAGGCTTGAAATGTTTAGGCCACGGGACACTTTAGCCATAGGAGTGAAGCATCCATCCGTAAATGATCGGCATTTTCCTGACACATTTCCTTGTTTTGCCCCGGTCATCGCGGCATCGCCAGGCAACGCGAAGCGAGCGGCGCAGTAAAATATCGCCGGACCGGTACTTTGCGTTACCCAACAAGATGCGGGCCATTCCCTTCCTGACGGAGACTTCCCATGTTTCGACGATTGACGGCAATGTTATTGGCAACCCTCACTCTTGAATCGGCCCTGGCAATGGACGAACCAAGCGCATCAACGTCGCCGACATCCGGCATTGACTTGCAGTACGTTGATAAATCGGTACGACCGCAGGACGATTTTTTCCGCTATCTCTCGGGCAAGTGGCTCGATAGCGCCGAGATACCTGCCGACCGCGCCCGCACCGGCTCGTTCGATCGCTTGCGCGATTCCGCCGAGGAACAGTTGCGCGCGATCATCGATGAGCTTGCCAGTGCCAAGAACCTTGCGAGTGGCTCGGA
>CAISUK010000202.1 GCA_903888645.1 uncultured Pseudomonadota bacterium
ACTACACTTTAACAAAAATAGACATTCAAGAAACATTAAATGCTTTTTGGGACGATTTCCTAAGTTCGATCAGACTTGGAAATAGCTTGGGTTACGACCGCCGTACCGAGTGAACAGTTCGTTCTGGCGTCCAAACCCAACCAGAACAAACCTCATCACGAACTCAGCGACGACTGCCCGGAAACCCGCACCAGATGGGCGATTGAGAAATCTGTACCAAATCCCCGCAGTCAACAGGTTTGCAGAATTTGGGGTTAAGAAGGGCGCTGCGAGGTCGATTTATGCGTTTCGTGTGGATGCGAAGTCAACAGATATAAACGAAAAACCCCGCAAACACTGGCGTGTAGTGGGGTTGTCGTTTTGGCACAAGAAATTATTATGCCAATGTACTGGCGGAGACGCAGGGATTCGAACCCTGGATCCAGGTTTTGCCCAGATGCGCCCTTAGCAGGGGCGCAAATTATGTTCTTCTGAAGCCAGTGTTGACGCGGATTTACGAGTGATCTACCATCTCCAAAATCAATAACGGGGACAAAACGGGGACACTTGGACATGGCGACATTCACTCAAAGGGTATCCGGCTGGTGGCAGGCGAAAGTCAGAAAGCGGGGCTTTCCTCCCGAGTCAAAATCATTCAAGACGAAGACCGAGGCGGAGGCCTGGGCGCTTCAGGTCGAGGCTAGCATGGCGCAGGGCGGCTTTGTTTCGTCCAGCCCGGCGGAGCGTACGACTCTCAAAGATCTCGCGAAGCAATTCAAAGAGGATTTCGCGCCGGAGCATTACAGGGGCGAAGCGTGGGAAAGAAAGTTGAGTCAGTTGGTATCGAGGCTTGGCAGCTACTCTCTCGCGGCGATTACGCCTTCGGTGGTCGGCAAGAAATACAGGGATGAGCGCCTGAAGGACAAGGATTCACGATACAAGAAGGATCCGGCCAAGGCTCCGTGCGTTTCGTCAGCCACCGTGAAGGGCGAGATCGACCTGCTGTCCAAGATGTTCGATGTCGCTATCAAGGAATTCGGCATTGCCCTGCCGGCCGGGAATCCTGTGGCCAATGTTCGCAAGCCGAAGGGCGCGACGGCGCGAGACCGCAGGCTTACTGGCGATGAATGGGATGCACTGGTGGTGCAATGCCGGGCGTCGGGAAATCCATGGCTACTTCCTGCCGTAACTCTCTCTGTCGAAACCGCCATGCGTCAGGGTGAACTCTTGCAGTTGGAATGGCGCATGATCGACAAAAAGCGCCGGATTGCTTTTCTGCTCAATCCCGAAATGATCAAGACCGGGGAGCCGCGAGCGGTGCCGCTGTCAAGCAAGGCTATGGCGGCGCTGGATGGCTTGCCGAAGGCGATCAAAGGCAAGGTGATCCCGTTGGGCCGGATGACTTTATACAAGGCCTTTGAGCGGGCCTGCGACCGAGCCAGCATTGAGAATTACTGCTGGCATGATCTACGACACGAGGCCTTAAGTCGCCTGGCGGAGCGGGGCGATTTCACAGTGCTGGAAATGGCGGCGGTGTCCGGCCACAAGACTTTGCAGATGTTGAAGCGCTACACGCATTTGCAAGCGGAAAAACTCGCAACCAAGTTAGGGTAGGTAATGTTCTGACCGATCATTTCCGGAAAACGTGTTCCCGATGCCAATCCATGTAGGGCTGATGCTGGGAGCGCAGTTGCACGATCGGCATATCGCGAGTCAGGCCCAGCACCTGAAGTGACATTTGCGACAACGCGGGGCTCGGAATAACAGATCCGTTCTGATCAACCGTGATCAGCCCCTTGTCAAAGGCGGCATCCAGATGCGCAGCGAGTAGCAGGCCGTTGTAGACGTCGAGGCGCTCGGCGTCGTTTGCATCCTTCCACGGTTTAGCGTGACTGGCGCGCAGCAGCGCTGGTTCATCCAATCCTGTTATTGCGCAGCATCCGGCCCAGAGCGCCATGAGCCCATCGCGAAACAAATCCTGCCCCACTCGTTGCCGGACAAGCGATTCACGTTCGGTGGCAGAAAGCGTATGAACCTGCTGATTCCACGACTCGAGCAGTTGATTGGGCAGCGCCCGCGCAAGGGCGAAGGCGCGGCCAAGCACGTAGTCCAGATCCACGAAATCCGCGGCAGTGGTCCACGCCAAACAACCTTCAACCGCCAAAGGTGCGGGAATAGGCAATCGATTCAGCTCGGCGGCGACATTCACCATGGAAAGCCCGACCACTGGGCGGGTATCCATAATGCCGAGCCAAATCTTCAGGGGGCACTGACTGCTACGAAACGACATCAGGCTGTTGGCCAGACCTCCAACAACGTCAAAGCCAGAATCAATTGCAGCCTTCTCCAGCTGGGCCAGCGTCAGGAGTTTCAGTTCGGAAAATGCGGTCATTTATCGCCGACCGCGAGATAGGCTTGGTCCGGCCGGTTTTTCCGATCCGGGAACCGCAACCGCAACCGTCCCTGCCTGACGAGTGGCGTCAGATAACGGTTGCGGAGCCCGTCTGCGTTGCGATTTACCGCCTCGGCAAGCAGATCCAAAGGCACAAACTGACCCGAGCACAGGGCGACCAGTATCTGTTCCAGTTTTGCCGGGGCAATGCGAGAGGACTGCCGCGCCGGCTCAGCGGTGACCCGCATTTCATCGGTGACCGTAGTTGCTACCGAATGTGAGGAGTCGCCTGTCTTGTGTAAGGAGTCGGAGTCCTTATGTGAGGAGTCCTCGACCTTGTGTAAGGAGTCTCCTGACACAAGGCGATAACGGGTGCCCCGGCCGGTTCCCGAGGGTTCCAGCATCCCCTTCCGTACCAACCCCTGCAAAACCTTGGTGATATCCACCGGATGGCTCAATGACATTTCCTGCAAGCGCTGATTCGACACTTCACCCTCAAGGTCAGCCGTCACCAATGCCTGGACTTCATCGACCTTGAGCTTGCCGAAGGCCGGGCCAAATCTTTGGCGCAAGCCATCAACAGTGGGCTGAGGAAGCATACTGACCATGGACAATACCAACATCACCCGATCAGGTCGCAGAGTTTCCTGGAGGCCCGGCGAGCGCCAGTGCTGAGAAGCCCAACCAGAACGAATCTTGTCGATTCCCGAGCCGGCCTTGTCGCCAACACCCAGCATCTGGAACATTCGCTGGAGCGATTTGTTGCGGCACTCGCTCACGCCACCGCGCAGAATCTGCTCACGAGAAAGCAACAGCGTCCCCGGATTTGAAATCTCGATCCGATCCGCGAAGCGGTCGATAACAATGCCGCCCTGACCGCTGTAATCCGCATGCACCAAGGCATTGACCAAGGCCTCCTGCAGAGCCTCATGTACGCGCGTTTCGGCTTTTCTGTAACCCGCCTGGTCACGCTGAAAAGGTGTGCGCAGCCCTTCGGCAAGACGCACCATGACGCGCTGATAAAACTGAAACAGGTTACCTTCCCACATGCCGTCCAAGGTCAACCGGTCTGTCCACCGGACTGCCGGGTCATCCGACAGGCGCTCGCGGTAGTCGAGCTGGAAACCAGGCACCGCCTCGGCCGCTGTGATCGCCTGGCCTCGACCAAACATCAATAGCCCCGCCAGTGTCAATCCTTCCTGGCCAGTACCCCGGTCTCGTCGCCAGCCGCCCAGCTTTTCAAGCAATGCCGAATCACTTTCAGCAAGCCAGGGATGTTCGGATGCCCGGGACGAAAATCGATTGCGGAATTGCTTGATCGACTCGCTATGTAAGTCATCCCAGCCGAAGCCGATCAGCAGCCGGCTATCCGCAGGTTCTTCCGACTGATCGGCGAACATGCGCCGCACCTCGTCGTCGCGGCACAAATAATCGCCCTCAAAGTTGCGGCGATAAGTACCACGAAAAGGATCGCTGCCCAGGAAGACAGGCCGTTCGCGTCGCCCCGCACGCGGCACGCGAATTCGAATCAGCTTACGCGGCGACCCTTCAATCGGGACGATCTCAAGGAGGTCATTGGTGAGCAGGTTCAGGCAGACTTTTCCACGATTGTTGATCGTGTTCCAGAAATCCGACACCAGCTTTTCGGCATTTTCGA
>CAISUK010000203.1 GCA_903888645.1 uncultured Pseudomonadota bacterium
CGCACGCCAAGCGCACTCATGACCTTGTAGCGGTTTTCCATTTCACCGACACACCAGTTGAGGGCGTTGGCCGCCTTGCTCATGTCGGTGACAACCGGTGCCAGCAAGTGCGGGATGCCTTCATAGACCGACAGTTCGAGCATCTTCGGGTCGACGAGGATGAGTCGCACATTCTTCGGTTCGGATTTGTAGAGCAGCGACAGGATCATGGCATTGATGCCAACGGACTTGCCTGAACCGGTGGTTCCTGCCACCAGCAGGTGCGGCATCCTGGCCAGATCGACGACCACCGGCAGACCGCCGATGTCCTTGCCGAGTCCGGTGGCCAAAGGCGAATGCATGTCGTTATAGGCCTTGGAACCAAGGATCTCGGAGAGTCGTACCGTCTGCCGCCGCTGATTGGGCAACTCGAGCGCCATGCAGGATTTGCCGGGCACCGTTTCGACCACGCGGATCGACACCAACGACAGGGCGCGCGCCAGATCCTTGGCCAGATTGACAATCTGATTGCCCTTGACACCGATGGCGGGCTCGACTTCGTAACGCGTCACAACGGGCCCCGGCAGGGCCGCAAGAACTTTGACCTCGACACCAAAATCAGCCAGCTTGCGCTCGATCAGGCGCGACGTGAATTCCAGAGTCTCGGCCGCCGGGAGATCAATGCCGCCATGACTCGGTTCGTCAAGGAGATGCAGCGGAGGAATGGCCCCACCCGGGGCATCGAAGAATAGCGGCGCCTGGCGCTCTTTCTCGATTCGGGCCTCTACTTTTGGCGCTTTGGGGATAGTCAGTTCGGCCGCCTCGATCTTCACCGGCGGCGGCGGATTGTCCTCGATCTTGCGCCGGATGCCGTCCACCGTCGCATTGCGATTTTCGGCCACGGTGCGGCCGATACGCCGATCCTGCCACGTCTGCCAGAGGGCCCCTGAACCGAACCAGATGCGTTCGATAAGCGTGCCGAAACCCTCGGCAAAGGCAACCCAGGAGAGCCCGGTAAACACGCTCAGGCCGGCGGCAAACAATGTCAGCAGGATTAGGGTACCGCCGGTATAGCCAAGGTAACTGGCCGATAAACGCCCGACCTCATGGCCGAGCATGCCGCCCGGCGCCAACGGTAACGCGGCATGCAGGCTCCAGAAACGCAGCGTCTCGATGCCACTGCTGGCCGTCAGCACCAGCAGAAAGCCGCTCAACGCGAACAGGAAGGGGCGCCTGTCGGCGTGAAACAGGCCATTGAGACGACGATAGCCCCAGGCCACGGCAAAAAGCAGGAAAAGCACCGACCACCAGGCCGACAAGCCAAACACGTAGAGCAGTACATCGGCTAGCCAGGCGCCAAACCGACCTCCCGGGTTGGCGATTCGCTCCGCCTGGATCGCGTGGGACCAGCCCGGATCGGCTCGATCAAAACCCCACAGCACCATCCCGACATAAATTGCGGCGCCCGCAAGAATCAGCCAGCGCGCTTCGTTGAGCAACGCAACGATCTTTTCCGGCAAGGGCTGTGCGAGCGACTTTTCGGCCATGAATGGGTTTGCGCGACCGTGTGGCCGGACCGCGGCAAGTGCGAACGGGAAGATTATACCGACGGCGAATCGGGGGTATCGCTGAAGAAAGGCGGGAAAACCGCTTGTCCCCGATCAGCTATTGATTTCGCTGAGGTTGTGCAGCTGGATGATGCTGCCGATCTCGGTGATCAGGCCGCGGTCCTGCAAATCGCGCATGACGCGGCTCACCATTTCGCGCGAAGCGCCAATCATCTTGGCAATGTCCTGCTTGCTGATCTTGCGCCGGACCACCGACTGACCATTCTCGGATTCTGCCATGTCGAGTAGCGTGCGGGCGACGCGTCCATAGACATCCATCAGCGCCAGGCTCTCGATGTTGCGATCGGCGCGGCGGAGACGCCGCGAGAGACTGCGCATGATGAAAAGCGAGACGTCGACGTTCTCGGCCAGACAGCGTTTGAAATCGTTCTTGGCAATCACCACCAATTCGCTCGATTCCACGGCAACCACCGACGCCGAGCGCGGGTGATCGTCAATCACACCCATTTCGCCGAATAGCTCGCCGACACCCAGCATGGACAGTATCGCTTCGCGACCCTGTTCATCGCTGATCAGCACCTTTAGCGAGCCGACCAGGACGAGATAGACTGAGTCGCTATGTTCGTCAGTCTCGTCGCCGGCGCGCAACACCACCGCCCCTCGCGGCACGCTGCGCAATACGGCCGCTTTGGCGATAGGGGCGAGGCGCTCGTCGCTCAGGGAATCGAAAATCGGCAGAGTGCGCAGGGCAGTGATCGAAACCGGAAAATGCTGGACCATGGCGTTCCTGAATCGTGCGAAGGGTTCACGATAATGCGTCAAGTATAATTTGAAAAGACATTTCCCCCAAGAGGTAATCCGAAATGACCCAACAAGCCAATCGTCATTCCCGTTTGCTGATTCTTGGCTCCGGCCCGGCCGGCTATACCGCCGCCGTTTATGCGGCCCGAGCCAACCTCAATCCGGTATTGATTACCGGGATTGCCCAAGGTGGGCAACTGATGACCACGACGGAAGTCGACAACTGGCCGGCCGATGCCGATGGCGTCCAGGGCCCGGACCTGATGGCGCGATTCCAGAAGCATGCCGAACGCTTCAATACGGAAATGATCTTCGACCACATCCATACTGCGCAACTCGGCGAAAGGCCGTTCAAGCTGATCGGCGATGCCGGCACCTACACCTGTGACGCGCTGATCATCGCCACCGGCGCCTCCGCCCAGTATCTGGGCCTGCCTTCCGAAGGGGCTTTTTCCGGCAAGGGTGTCTCGGCCTGCGCCACCTGCGACGGTTTCTTCTATCGCAACCAGGATGTGGCTGTCATCGGCGGCGGCAACACCGCGGTCGA
>CAISUK010000204.1 GCA_903888645.1 uncultured Pseudomonadota bacterium
ACGCCGCTGGCGCCCAGCGAAGCCATCGGATTGACGCGGCCGTCCCACTGATTGAATTCGGCGATGACCGAGACGCGACCGGCGTTGGGTGCCCAGACACGAAAACAGACGCCTGCAACATCCTGGCGAACGTCGGTACGCGCACCGAGCAGGTGATAGGCCTGAAGGTTGCGACCTTCGTTGAACAGGTAGAGATCGTCCGACGAGGGCGCGGGCGGGAAGGCATAAGCGTCGTACTCGGGAACGCCATCGACATGCAGCAAACAGGGGGATGGCGGCGCTGCCGGGCCGCGCCACTCGAAGACGCCGGCGGCATCGATTCGCTGCAGCAGCGCCGGACCGCCGGACAGGATGACGGAGATGCTTGCAGCGCGCGGACGGAACACTCGCAGTCGCCAGTTCTTGCCTTCCTGACGCAAACCAAGAATGCGAAACGGATCGTGCTCGCGGGCTTCCAACAGTGATCTTAGAGGATTGGTGGTCATTTGGGATTAAACTAATATCATTCGAGCTATTCTAGCCTCTGAGGGGAAATCCAATGCAAGATGATGGAAAAGACTTATACCACGCCGCCGACGCACGCTTTGTCAGCCAACTGACGCGCGGCACGTTTGCCCTGGTGCTGGCCGGCGGTCGGGGCAGTCGCTTGATGCAATTGACCGATTGGCGCTCGAAGCCGGCAGTGCCCTTCGGTGGCAAGTTCCGGGTCATAGATTTCACGCTCTCCAATTGCGTCAATTCAGGCATTCGGCGAATAGGTGTGGTCACGCAATACAAGGCGCAGAGCCTGATCCGGCATCTGCAGCGCGGCTGGAGCTTCCTCGATGGCCGCTTTCACGAGTTCATCGACATTATGCCGGCGCAACAGCAAGTTGGCGAGAACTGGTATCAAGGCACCGCCGACGCCGTCTTCCAGAATCTCGATTTGCTCCGTCGCAATGGGCCAAAGTATGTCCTGGTCCTGTCCGGCGATCACATTTACAAAATGGACTATGGCCGGATGCTCGCACAGCACGTCCAGAACCGCGCCGATTTGACGGTAGCCTGCATGGATGTGCCGCTGGCGGAGGCTTCCGCGTTCGGCGTCATGGGCATCGACGAGACCAAGCGCATCACCAGTTTCGTCGAGAAACCGAGCCAGCCGCCGGCCATTCCCGGGCAGCCCGACCGCGCGCTGGTGAGCATGGGCATCTACGTTTACAACGCGCAATTCCTCTACGAACAGTTGATCCGCGACAAGGACGAACGACATTCGTCGCACGACTTCGGCAAGGACCTGATTCCTTATGCCGTGCCCCGCTATCGCGTATTTGCCCACGGCTTTACGGACAGTTGTGTCGGCATGGATGGGCGCGATCCCTATTGGCGGGACGTCGGCACCGTCGACGCCTATTGGGAAGCTAACATGGAGCTCACCAAGGTTACGCCCGAACTCAACATGTATGACGAAGACTGGCCGATCTGGACCCATCAGGAGCAGCTGCCGCCAGCCAAGTTCGTCTTCGATGACGAGGGTCGTCGCGGCATGGCAGTCGATTCGCTGGTTTCCGGCGGCGACATCATCAGCGGCGCCGTGATACGCCGCTCGCTGCTCTTCTCCGACGTACGCGCGCACGAAGGCTCGGTCGTCGAGGATTCGGTGCTGTTGCCCGGCGTCGTGGTCGGCCGCAATGCCCGCTTGCGCCGTGTCGTCGTCGACAAGGTCTGCCATATCCCCGATGGGATTTCCATCGGTTACGATGCGGTGGAAGACCGCAAGCGTTTTCATGTCACCGAGAAGGGCATCACCTTGGTGACGCCGGAAATGCTTGGCCAGCCGATCCACCACATTCGCTGATTCGGATCATTGATGACCGCAAAACTCGATCTCGTTTTCCTCTGGCACATGCATCAGCCGGATTATCGCGATCACCGTAGCGGCGATTTCGTTTTGCCTTGGGTTTACCTGCACGCCATCAAGGATTACTCCGACATGGCTGCGCACCTGGAGCGCCATCCCGATATTCGCGCCGTGGTCAATTTTGTTCCGGTGCTGCTCGAGCAGATCGAAGATTATGTGGACCAGTTCGCGACCGGGGATTTTCGCGATCCCTTGTTGCGCCTGCTCGCCGCGCCCGATCTCGATCACCTTGCGGCGAGCGAGCGGGACTTTCTGCTTGAGGCCTGTTTCCGCAGCAACCACACCACGATGCTGTCGCCATTTCCGCATTACAAGCGGCTGCACAATTTGTACACGAGCCTGGCGCCGGATGGCGGACCCGCCCTCGACTATCTTTCCGGCACTTTCTTTGCAGACCTCGTCACCTGGTACCACCTCGCCTGGACCGGTGAAACCGAGCGCCGCCGCCAACCGCTGCTGGCGCAATTGATGAGCAAGGGTGAAGGCTATTCCGTCGACGATCGGCGCAATTTGCTGAAATTGATCGGCGCGGTATTAGGCGGTCTGATTCCCCGCTACCGGGCGCTTGCCGCCAATGGACGCGTGGAATTGTCGACCACGCCGCAGACCCACCCTTTATCCCCCTTGCTGCTTGACTTCGCCTGCGCCCGCGACACTGAGCCAAACGCGCCCTTACCAGTGGCAGCCGCCTATCCGGGTGGCCGCTCGCGGGTTGACGCACACATTGTTGCCGCGCAGGAGAGCCATCAACGGCGTTTTGGCGTTGCCCCGCTCGGCTTCTGGCCTGCCGAGGGCGCCATATCGGCGCCCTTTCTGCAACAACTTGCGGCCCACGGCTGTCGCTGGGCGGCCAGCGGCGAAGGCGTCCTGCACAACAGCCTGCGCCTGGGAAAAGTCAGGGATTTGCCGCGCGCTGCCAGCCGCTCGTGGCGGATCGATAGCGCACCCGGCTTGACCATGTTCTTCCGCAACGAGCGTCTCTCCGACCTGATCGGTTTTGAGTATGCCAAATGGCACGGGCGCGATGCCGCCGGCCATTTTGTGGCGGAACTCGAAGCCATCGCCAAAGACACGCCAGCCGGCGAAAGCGCCCTGGTCAGCGTCATCATGGACGGCGAGAATGCCTGGGAACACTTCCCCTACAACGGCCACTTCTTCTTCGAGGATCTGTACGCTCTGCTCGAAAATCATCCGACCATCCGCACCACGACTTACGCCGAGATTCTCGGCCGCAAAGTGCCACCGACGGCAACCTTCCTGCCGGCAATCTGCGCCGGCAGCTGGGTGTACGGCACCATGTCGACCTGGATCGGCGCCGCAGACAAGAATCGCGCTTGGGATCTGCTCTGCGCCGCCAAGTCACGCTATGACATGGTAATCGCCAGCGGCCGCCTCGACGCCACCGCGAGCGCCGCCGCGACGGCGCAGTTGGCGATCTGCGAAAGCTCGGACTGGTTCTGGTGGTTTGGCGACTACAACCCGGCAGCGGCCGTTGCCAGTTTCGACCGGCTCTACCGCAGCAATCTCGCCAATCTCTATCAGATGCTGCAACTGGAACCGCCGGCGCAGCTCAACCTGCCGATTTCGGCGGGCAACAGCGCCGTCACCCATGACGGCACCATGCGTCGCGCCAATGAGCCGATCGCCATCATCTGACATGCCGATCGATCTTCTTTTTGGCGTGCATGCGCACCAGCCGGTCGGCAACTTCCCGGCGGTCATCGCCGATGCGCATGTCCGCTGCTATGGCAAGTTTCTCGGTGTGCTCGAGCGCTATCCGGATTTCCGCTTCAGTGTGCATTTCTCCGGCTGGTTGCTCGACGAGCTGCGCCAACGCTATCCGGAGGACATGGATCGGCTGGCGGCCATGACGGCCCGCGGCCAGATCGAATGGTTCGGTTCAGGCGACTGCGAACCGGTGCTGGCGGCCATCCCGGCACGCGACCGGCTTAGTCAGATCGAAACGCTGTCGTCAAAGCTGAGCCGCTATTTCGGTCAGCGGCCGCGCGGCGCCTGGCTGACCGAGCGGGTCTGGGAATCGTCGGTGGTGCCGTCTCTGGCCGACTCGGGCATTCGCTACGTCGCCGTCGACGATTACCACTTCCTTTGCGCCGGCACGCCGGCGGAGGCGCTCGACAGCTTCTACAGCACCGAGGAAGACGATCGCCGCCTCGACCTGTTTCCGATCTCCGAGGCGCTGCGTTACCGCCTGCCTTTTTCGCCGGCAGCCGAGGCAGTCGCCTATCTCGAAGATCAGGCGCGGCAGGGTCAGCGTGCCGCCATTTATTTCGATGACATAGAAAAGTTCGGTATCTGGCCGGATACCTACCAATGGGTCTACGAGCGCGGCTGGCTGGCGCAGTTCATCGAGGCAGTGCTGACTTCGCCACTGATCCGCACCATGACCTTCGCCGATTATCACAGCACCGTCGCAACCCGCGGCGTCGTCTATCTGCCGACCACGTCGTATATCGAAATGAACGAATGGACACTGCCCCCAGCAGCGGCGCAGCAATACGCCGCGCTGGTCAATAGCGACAAAGCGGCGGGCAATTACGACCAGCACAAGCCGTTCCTGCGCGGCGGCATCTGGCGCAATTTCCTCTCGCGCTATGCCGAATCGAACTGGATGCACAAGCGCATGCTCGGTCTCTCGGCGCGCTTGCTGGCCTTGCCGGTGCTGCAGCGAACTGCCCAGTTGCAGGAATTGCTGCACCGCGCGCAAGCCAACGATGCGTATTGGCATGGATTGTTCGGCGGACTTTACCTGCCGCATTTGCGCCGCGCCATCTGGCAAAACCTCATCAAGCTGGAGGCGGCGATCGATCGGCTGGCGCCACGGCAATCCGGCCAGCGCATCGATGTCGATCTGGACGGCCACGACGAAACTTTTCTGCACAACAATTGGCTGCAGCTGGTGGTGCGCGACGACGCCGATGCCTGCGCCATCGAATTCGCCAGTTACGCTGCAAGCCACAATTTCGCCGATACCCTGCGCCGCTATGTCGAGGGCTATCACGCTCGCATCACGGAACATGCGGCGCACTCTGCAGCAGCCGCAGACGAAGACTCGGGCAGCGAAGGCATCGCCTCGGCGCATGACCGCGTCGCCTTCAAACATCCCATCGGCGCCGCCGACGTCGCACCCGATTCGCGTCCGCGCGGGCTCTTCGTTGATTCGTTTCTTGATGGCAACGGCATTATCGTCGACGTTCCCGCCTATCGTCAGGTGGCGACGACCCTCGGCGAGTTGCTCTTCGTCGCAGAAGTCAATGGCGGCCGCCTGGAAAAGCGCTACAGCATCGACGCGGCGCGACTTACGGTTGCTTACCGCAGCCAAGGTATTGCCGGCCGGCTGCAAACGCAGCTGAATCTGGCGATGCCCAGCTGCGATGGCTATGGCGGGCGCTACATCCTCGCCAATGGCGACATTCCCTGCGGCTTTGGCGAGGAATTGGCGCGCACTGCGCTGGACAGTATCATCCTCGACGACGGCGAACTGCCTGGGGCGGTTATCCTTGCCGCATCGGCCCCGGCCCGCTTTGCCGCGCGACCGCATCATACCGTGTCGCAATCCGAAGCCGGATTCGAGAAGATCATGCAGGCCGTCGAGCTGACCCTGAATTGGCCGCTGAGCAGCAGCGCCACGGAGATTTCCGTTGTCGTCGAATTCAGGCCAGCCAGATAGCACTCTCACCAGATACAACACTCACCGGAAGGAAAGACGCGAGCATGCCTGGTACCCGTTTTCAGCTTGAAATCAATGCGGAAATACCGCCGCGCCTGGCGCGCCTCGAGGAGCTCGCCAATGATCTCTGGTACAGCTGGGATCGCCCGACGCGGGCCCTGTTTGCCCGTTTGCATCCCACCCTTTGGCACGCCGTGCATCACAGCCCCAAGGCGTTTCTCAAACGCATAGACCAGAAACGGTTACGCGCAGCGGCCGACGATCCGATTTTCCTCGGCACCATGAACCGGGTGCTATCCGCGTATGACAGTTACCATCAGAGCCAGGGCAACGTCGAATTGCCAGGCCGACCACCGCTGACCAAGAGCGACCTGATCGTCTACTTTTGTGCCGAGTTCGGGTTTCATGAGAGCCTGCCCATCTATTCCGGCGGTCTCGGCATCCTGGCCGGCGACCATTGCAAGGGCGCATCCGATATGCGCCTGCCCTTCGTCGCCGTCGGCCTGCTTTATCGGCAGGGCTATTTCCATCAATTTCTCGATCGCGAAGGCCGGCAGAACCCTTTCTATCGCGACACAGACTTTGACGATCTGCCGATCAGCCCGGTGCGGCGCGCAGACGGCCAGGATTTGTGTATCGAGATCGAGCTTCCCGGACGCAGCGTCTGGGTCAAGGTGTGGCTGGCCAGGACCGGCAATAACGCGCTCTATCTGCTCGATACCGATCTGGCCGAAAACCAGGCGGCGGACCGGAATATTGCCCACCGCCTTTATGGCGGCGATCGCACCACCCGCATCGAGCAGGAAATCGTGCTCGGCCTGGGCGGTGTGCGGGCCCTTCGCGAACTCAACATCAAGCCCACCGTCTGGCATATCAACGAAGGCCACGCTGCCTTCCTGATTCTCGAGCGGGTGCGCGGTCTCCATGCGCGGGGTCTGACTTTTGCCGCCGCGCTCGAGGCCGTGGCGGTCAACACGGTATTCACGACGCATACGCCGGTTCCCGCCGGCCACGACCAGTTCAGCCAGGACATGGTGCGGCACTATTTCGGCCGGTATCTGGGCGACGTCGGCATCGATGCTGAAGCCCTGCTCGGCCTCGGCCGCACCCCGGGCAGCGACGAATTCAACATGACGGCGCTGGCGATACGCGGTTCGCGTTTTCATAACGGTGTTTCGCGCATCCACGGCGAGGTGTCGTCATCGATCACCGCGCACATGTGGCCGCAAATCGAGCCGGAAGAGAACCCCATCGGTTACGTCACCAATGCCGTGCATGTGCCCACTTTCCTTGCCACCGATTGGTACGAAACGTTCGATCGGCACCTCGGCCTGGGCTGGATGCACCGCCTCTCCGACACCGGCTGCTGGCACGGCATACACCGTATTCCTGACCAGATTTTCTGGAGCATTCGCCAGTCGCTCAAGGCGCAGATGCTGCATCTGGTCCGCCACCGGGTACGCGAACAGCATTTGCGCAACCAGGGTTCCGAGGCGCACCTCGATCGCCTTCTCAAGTTTGCCGATCCGGGCAACCCGACGGTGCTGACGATCGGTTTCGCCCGGCGCTTCGCCACTTACAAGCGCGCCACGCTGCTCTTCAACAACCTCGACTGGCTGCGCCTGATTCTCGGCAATGCCGATCGGCCGGTGCTCTTCATCTTCGCCGGCAAGGCTCATCCGGCCGACGAACCCGGTCAGGCGCTGATCCGCCAGATTGCCGAACTGTCGCGGCGACCGGAGTTCGAAGGCAAGATCCTCATGGTCGAAGGTTACGACCTGCACCTGGCGCGCCGCCTTGTCACCGGTGTCGATGTCTGGCTCAACAATCCCATCTACCCGCTTGAAGCATCGGGTACTTCCGGGATCAAGGCGGCCATCAATGGCGCCATCAATCTGTCGGTGCTCGACGGCTGGTGGGGCGAAGGTTATGACGGGAAAAACGGATGGGGAATCAAGCCAACCGCCGATGGCATCTCGTCGAACGAACGTGACAGGGAAGAGGCGCGGACGCTCTACGAGCTGCTGCAGGATCATGTCATCCCGCTCTACTATCGCACTTCGTCGCTCGGTTACTCGCCTGACTGGGTCACCATGTCCAAGCATTCGATCGAGACAATCATGCCGCGCTCCAACATGCAACGCATGCTCAGTGAATACGTCGGCGATTATTACGCGCCGGCGGCAGAGCAGTGGCGCAAGTATGCCGGCGACAATTTCGCCGGGGCCCAGGTGGTCGCCAGCTGGAAGGCACGCATTCGCGCCGCCTGGTCGGGTGTGCGCCTGCGCCGCGTCGATCAGCCGGTATCGCGCCTGCGCTATGGCAGCTCGCTGCGTTTCGAGGTGGCGGTGCAGCTCAACGGCTTGTCGGCGGACGATCTGACCGTCGAACTGGTATTCGATCGGCCTAATGAACGTCATATCGCCAAGGCCAAGCGTTTTGCCCTCGGCTACGTTGGCGCGCTCGAGGGCGGCGAGCACCTGTTTGCCCGCGAGCTGACGCCGGAACAATGCGGCAAGATCGAGTATCGGGTGCGCGCTTTCCCGCATCACGAATTGCTGACGCATCCCTTCGAATTGGGAATGATGGCCTGGTTATGACATCTTCAATACAAGCTTCAAACGCCTGGCGGAAGCTGGCCGAGCTGGCAGAGAACCAGCGCAATCTACATCTTCGCGATCTGTTCAATGCCGATGCGCAGCGCTTCGCTGACTTTTCTCTGGCGCACGACGGACTGTTGCTCGATTATTCCAAGCAACGGCTCAGCCGGGAAACGCTCGCCGCGTGGTGCGACCTTTGGCAATCCGCAGACGTGCCCGGCTGGATCGCGCGAATGCGCGCCGGCGAACACATCAACGGCAGCGAAGATCGCGCCGTCCTGCACATCGCGTTGCGGGAGCGCAGCAGCGAGGCGCGGCCAGAAGTGCGCGAAGTGCTCGGCCGGATGCGCGATTTCTGTGCGGCTGTGCAAGGTGGCGCATGGCTTGGCGCCAGCGGCGAACGCATTACCGATATCGTCAATATCGGCATCGGCGGCTCCGACCTGGGTCCGCGAATGATCACGCAGGCCCTGGCGGCACAGTGTCAGCCGGCGCTGCGCGTGCGCTACGTGGCCAATCTCGACGCCGCCGATCTGGCGACAACGTTGGCCGACCTGCAGCCGCAACGCACGCTGTTCGTCGTCGCCAGCAAGACCTTCACGACGCAGGAAACCATGACCAATGCCCGCTCGGCGCGGGCCTGGCTGGTCGCGGCATTGGGCGAAGCGGCGGTGGCGCGGCACTTCGTCGCGGTGTCGACAAACCTCGCCGAAGTCGCCAAATTCGGCATCGATCCGACCAACACCTTCGCCTTCTGGGATTGGGTAGGCGGGCGCTTTTCCCTATGGTCGGCGATTGGCTTGCCGATTGCCCTGGCGGTCGGCTTTGCCAATTTCGAGCGCTTACTGGATGGCGCGCATGCAATGGATCGGCATTTTTTTAGCGCGCCCCCGGAGCGTAATCTACCTGGCATTCTGGCGCTGATCGATATCTGGAACATCGACTTTCTCGGCGCCGGGAATCGCGCCGTGCTGCCTTACAGCCAGTCCCTGGCGTTGCTGCCGCGCTATCTCCAGCAGCTGGAAATGGAGAGCAACGGCAAGCGCGTCGGCCGCGACGGGCAGCCGGTCAGCTGCGCCACGGCGCCGGTGGTCTGGGGCGAGGCCGGGACCAACGGCCAGCACGCTTTCTACCAGTTGATCCACCAGGGCGGACGCTTGATTCCCTGCGAATTCATTGCGCTGAAAGAGGCCGATTTCTCACTGCCGGGGCATCACGCCATGCTGCTCGCCAACTGCTTTGCGCAAAGCGAAGCCTTGATGCGCGGCAAGACGCTGCAGGAAGCGCGTGACGAGCTGCACAGTGCCGGGCTCGCTGCCGACAAGGTGGCGCAACTGGCGCCGTTCAAGGTGTTCCCGGGCAACCAGCCGTCGACGACCTTGCTGCTCGATCGCCTCGACCCCTGCGCGCTGGGCCAGCTGATCGCCTTGTACGAACACAAGACCTTCGTCCAGGGCATCGTCTGGGGTATCAACTCGTTCGACCAGTGGGGCGTCGAATATGGCAAACAACTCGCTGCCCGGCTGCTGCCGATGCTCGAGGGTGCGCAGCCGATCACGGCGCTGGACAGTTCTACTGCAGCGCTGATTGGCGCCTGTCGCCAGGCCAAGAATGCGGCGGGGTCGTCATGAAACTGCACGTACTGTTTGCCACATCGGAGATTGCCCCATGGGTCAAGACGGGTGGCCTCGGCGACGTCGCTGCCGCCCTGCCGCCGGCCTTGCGCGCCGCCCGTATCGATGTGCGGGTATTGCTGCCGTATTACCCGGCGCTGGCGGCAGCGTTTCCCGAGGCGCCAGTCGTCGCGGAGCTCAGCGGGCTTGGCGGACGCCTACCAACAGCGCGCCTGCGCGAAGCTACCACCGCCGAAGGCACGCCACTCTTGCTTCTCGACTGTCCGGTCTGCTATGACCGCCCGGGCAACCCCTATCTGAGCAATGCCGGCAAGGAATGGACCGACAACGCCATTCGTTTCGGCCTGCTCTCGCGCGGTGCCGCGCTGCTCGGCAGCGACGCCAGCCCCTTGTCCTGGCGGCCACGGATCGTCCATTGCAACGATTGGCAGACCTCTTTGGCGGCAGCCTACTTGCATTTCCACAACGGCGTGCGGGCGCGCAGCATTATCACCGTGCACAACCTGGCCTTTCAGGGATTGTTCGGCCGCACCACGCTGGCTGAAATCGGCTTGCCGGAATCGGCATGGGCCATCGCCGGTGCCGAATATTACGGTTATCTGTCATTCCTCAAGTCCGGTCTTTATTATGGCGACTGGATTACGACGGTCAGCCCCAGCTACGCCACCGAGATTTGCACTGATGCGGATGGCATGGGTCTGGACGGGCTGCTGCGGCAGCGCAGCGCTCGTCTGAGCGGCATTCTCAACGGCATCGATACCGTGCAGTGGAATCCGGCCACCGATCCCAATATTGCGGCGCGCTACGACATTGCCAAGATAAGCACGAAGGCGAGAAACAAGGCGGCATTGCAGCGCCGGCTGGGCCTCGAGGTGCGCAACGATCTGCCGCTGTTTGGCGTCGTCAGCCGCCTCACCGAGCAGAAGGGACTGGACCTGCTGCCTATCCTCGCGGAAAAGTTGATGGCCATGCCGGCGCAACTCGCCGTGCTCGGCAGCGGCGCGCGCGAACTTGAAGAAGCGTTCTCGGCCATGGCCGCGGATTACCCGCTCAGCATTTCCGCAAGCATCGGTTTCGACGAAGGTTTGTCGCACCTCATCGAAGCCGGCGCCGACGTCTTCCTGATGCCATCGCGTTTTGAACCATGCGGCCTCAACCAGATGTACAGCCTGCGCTATGGCACACCGCCCATCGTCCGCGCCACAGGCGGTCTGGCCGATACGGTCGTCGATTGCAATCCGGCGACGCTGGCCAACGGTACAGCGAATGGGTTTGTTTTTTCCACGGCGACGCCCGAAGCGCTCTGGGAATCAATGCTGCGCTCTGCCGTCGCCTGGCACCAGCCGCCGGTGTGGCGGCGACTGCAACGCAACGGCATGGCGCGAGATAGCAGTTGGGCCAAGCCGGCACTGCAATATGCCGACCTTTATCGCCGCCTCGACCTGCTCGCCACACTCGCCGCAACCCCGCCTGGCCAACTGCTGAGCGCATGATCGTCGCGGCCGGCGACGGTAGGCCATCGACATAGGATGCACGTTACCTGTGTTTAGCCATAAAGAAGACTACCTCGCCACTTTCCGAATGATCGCCAGCCAGTTCAATGGCGCCTGCCGGGCCTTCAGATATTCAGCATTCATGGTCGGAAATCGCTGGCAAGGTGCGCATCTTGCCTTGACCTGGGCGGTAGCCGCTGCTTTGCCGGGATCGGAGCCAGTGTGGAGAGCTACCGTGCGGCCTTGGCGTATATTTCAAATACGTATTGGTAATATGCCTGCTAGCTTGCGCCCAGTTACCATTGCCATCCAATTGGCCCAAGCCATCATTCCACCCACTCCGGCGAGAAGTAAGACTCAGTCGCTCAGGGACTGAGCCTGCGATATGTTGGTCCCGGCTGGAACGCTATGGGTTAGCCAGACATTGCCGCCGATGGTCGAACCGCGGCCGATGGTGATGCGACCGAGAATGGTGGCACCGGCATAGATGACCACATCGTCCTCGACGATCGGATGACGGGCATTGCCCTTGATCAGGGCGCCAGTTTCATCGACCGGGAAGCGCTTGGCGCCAAGCGTGACTGCCTGGTAAAGCCGGACATGCGTGCCGATGACGGCGGTTTCGCCGATGACCACGCCGCTGCCGTGATCGATGAAAAAACTGCCGCCGATCTGTGCGCCAGGATGAATGTCGATGCCGGTCTTGGAATGCGCGATATCGGCGATCAGGCGGGCGAGCAACGGCGTGCCCATTTGAAACAAGGCATGGGCGACGCGGTGGTAGATGATCGCGATCATGCCCGGATAACAGAGCAGAATCTCCGCCGCGCTGGAAGCGGCAGGATCGCCTTGATAGGCGGCCTGCAAGTCGCTGACCAGCAAGGCGCGGATTGCCGGCAGCTGGGCAGCAAAATCGCGCGTGATATCGACAGCCCTGACGTTGAGATCGGCGTCAGCCTGTTCGTCGCGGTTGGAAACGAACAACAAGCCGCGACGGACCTGTTCCATCAACAGGTTAAGTGTGCTGTTGAGGGTCGTGCCAACGTAATAGTCGATGCTCTCGTCGGTCAGGTCGGCCCGCCCGTAATGGGTCGGGAACAGCGCAGCGGCGATACCGTCGAGGATCGCCGCCAAGGCTTCCCGTGATGGCAGCTCACGGATGCGGCCCTGATGGCGAACGTTGTGCGTTACTTCGCGGGAATTGCGCAGCTGCGCGACAATCGATTCCAGACCCCATTCGGTGGCACCGCTTTCGGCGGTACGCGTGATCATGGACTCGATGACTGCCGCCACGCGTCGTCGCCTTAGTCGATCAAGTCGGCAAAAAGCGCGGTGCTGAGGTAGCGTTCGCCGAAGGAAGGAATGATCGTGACAATCAGCTTGCCGGCATTCTCCGGCCGCTGTGCCACCTGGACAGCAGCCCACAGCGCGGCACCGGAGGAAATACCCACCAGCAGACCTTCCTCGCGCGCTGCCCGACGGGCCGTGTCGAAGGCGTCCTGATTCTTGACGCGAATCACTTCGTCATAAATGCTGGTGTTGAGGATCTGCGGCACGAAGCCGGCGCCGATACCCTGAATCGGATGCGGCCCTTTGGCGCCGCCTGACAATACCGGCGATGCGTCCGGTTCCACGGCGATCGCCTTGAAACTGGGCTTGCGCGCCTTGAGAACTTCGCCAACGCCGGTGATGGTGCCGCCGGTGCCGATACCGGAAATCAGGAAGTCGATCTTGCCATCCGTGTCACGCCAGATTTCCTCGGCGGTGGTCTGGCGATGGATTTCCGGATTGGCCGGGTTCTTGAACTGTTGGGGAATGAAATAGCGCGGGTCGGAAGCGGCCAGTTCCTCGGCACGCTTGATGGCGCCGCCCATTCCTTCCGGCCCGGGCGTCAGGATCAGTTCCGCACCGTAGGCTTTGAGCAGGATACGGCGCTCCTTGCTCATGGTTTCCGGCATCGTCAGCACCAGCTTATAGCCACGCGCGGCGCAAACCATGGCGAGGGCGATACCGGTATTACCGCTGGTCGGTTCGACGATGATGGTGTCCGGTTTGATCAGGCCGGCCTTCTCGGCGGCGTCGATCATCGCCGCGCCGATCCGGTCCTTGACGCTGTGTGCGGGGTTGTAGAACTCGAGTTTGGCGACCACGTCGGCAGCCGCGCCATTGGTCAGGCGACGAATGCGGACAAGCGGAGTATTACCGATCAACTCGACGACATCGTTGGCGATCTTCACGAATTTCCTTTCCTGCCCGCTTGGGGCACCGAATGACGAGAGGGAAGCAGCGACCGCAATTCTAAGAGCAGTGCCGCCGCCGCGTACTAACAAATAGGCATTAGCTAATAACGAAAATTCAAACTGCGCTGGCGTCGGCAGGGAATGCCGACGCCCGGCCGCGACCGATCGCTTAGACGTTAAAGAGGAAATTCATCACATCACCGTCCTTGACGATGTATTCCTTGCCTTCCGCACGCATCTTGCCGGCCTCCTTGGCGCCGTGTTCGCCGCCGCAGGCAATGAAATCGTCAAAGGCGATGGTCTGGGCGCGGATGAAACCTCGTTCGAAATCGGTATGGATGACGCCGGCGGCCTGCGGTGCGGTGTCGCCGACATGAATGGTCCAGGCGCGGACTTCCTTGACGCCGGCGGTGAAGTAGGTCTGCAGGCCGAGCAGTTCATAACCGGCGCGAATCAGCCGGTTGAGCCCCGGCTCGTCGAGACCTACATCACTGAGGAAGATCTGTTTTCCCTCATCGTCGAGGTCGGCGATTTCGGCTTCGAGCGCGGCACAAAAAGCCACCACCGGCGCGCCTTCGGTATTGGCATGGGCGATCACTTTTTCCAGCAGCGGATTGCCTCCCTTGAGACCGGCTTCATCGACATTGGCGGCATAGAGCGTTGGCTTCGCGGTGATCAGACAGAACGGCTTCAGCGCCGTCCACTCTTCCTTGGAAAGATCGAGTGCCCGCACCGGCTTGCCTTGATCGAGCTGGGCACGGGATTTTTCCAGCACCGCGACAATCCGTTGCGCTTCCTTGTCGCCGCCGGCCCGGGCTTGCTTGCCATAGCGAACCAGACTCTTCTCGACGGTAGCCAGATCGGCGAGCGCCAATTCGGTGTCGATGGTTTCGATGTCCGACAGTGGATCGACGGTGCCGGCGACATGGATAACATTGTCATTTTCGAAGCAGCGCACGACATGGACAACGGCGTCGGTCTCGCGGATCGTGGCGAGAAACTGGTTACCCAGGCCTTCGCCTTTCGAGGCGCCGGCGACCAGGCCGGCAATATCGACGAACTCGACGATGGCGTTCTGCACCCGCTGTGGCTTGACGATGGCCGACAACGCGTCAATGCGAGCGTCTGGAACCTCGACGATGCCGACATTGGGCTCGATCGTGCAAAAGGGGTAATTCTCCGCCGCAATACCCGCCTTTGTCAGGGCGTTGAAGAGGGTGGATTTGCCGACGTTGGGCAAGCCGACGATGCCGCATTTGAGGCTCATAAGGTTCCTTCGTTTTTCGGTAAGGCGGGTTTGGCATTCAATTTCTGCATGGCGGCGTTGAAGTCGGCGCGGGCCAGCGGCGGCCAGGAAGCCAATGCCCGGTCGAGCGAGGCATCGATCTCGGTCTGCTCTTCGCGGCGTGGCGGCTTCAGCACATAGTTAATGACTTCATTGCGATCTCCCGGATGGCCGATACCGATACGCAGGCGCCAGTAATCCTGGGTGCCGAGATGGGCGGTGATGTCCTTGAGACCATTATGTCCGCCGAGACCGCCGCCGAACTTGAGGCGGAGTTGTCCCGGCGGCAGGTCGAGTTCGTCATGCACCACCAACATCTCGTCCGGCTCGATACGGTAAAAGCGTGCCAGTGCGGCGACGGCTTGTCCTGAGCGGTTCATGAACGTCATCGGTAGCAGCAGCCAGAGGTTGTCGGCGCGGGCATTGGCGGCGAAGCCGTGAAAGCGCGACTCTCTTGCCAGCGTCACGCCCAGTTCGCGAGCGAGCCGCTCACAAAACCAAAACCCGGCGTTATGCCGGGTTTCAGCGTACTCGGCCCCGGGGTTGCCGAGGCCGACGACGAGACGCAGCGGTCGCCCGGCCGCGCTCACCGTTGCATCACTTCTTCTCGGCCGGCGCTGCGGCAGCCTGCTCGGCAGCCGCTTCCTCGGACACGCCGCCACGCGGAATGATGATGGTGGCAACCACCGGATCCTCGCCCTTGTGCAGGACCGCGGTAACGCCGGCCGGGAAGGCGATTTGCGAAACGTGCACCGAACCCCCGGCAGGCACGTTGGCCAGGTCGACCTCGATGAAGCTGGGCAGATCCTGGGGCAGGCAGGTGACATCGAGCTCGGTCATGACGTGCGAAACAATGCCGCCGCCCAGCTTGACGCCCGGGGCGATATCGGCGTTGATGAAGTGCAGCGGCACCTTTTGATGCAACTTGTGGGTGGCATCGACACGTTGAAAGTCGAGGTGCAACACCTGGCGCTTGAACGGATGCCACTGCACATCGCGCAGCAGGCATTGTTGCGCGGCGCCTTCGACGTTGATGCTGAGCACCGACGAGTGGAACGCCTCCTTGCGCAGGCACTGATAGATCTCGTTATGGTCCATGTCGAGCGGCTGCGCCGGAGTTTCGCCACCATAGAGAATGCCGGGAACACGATTGCTGCGACGCAGGCGGCGGCTCGCTCCGGTGCCCTGTAATACGCGCTTCTGTGCGTTGAATTCGATCTGCATTTTGTTACTCCAGTCTAAGATAACCTGCCCGCGACCAGGCAGGGTTGCGAAAACCGGTCGGTCGCCCGACCGGAAAAATCTGTATGAAAACTACTCCATGAAGAGCGAGGAAACCGAGTCCTCGTTGCTGATGCGCAGCATGGTTTCTGCCATCAATTCGGCGATCGAAATCTGCCGGATGCGGCCGCTGGCGCGGGCTTCCTCGGACAACGGAATGGTGTCGGTGACGACCAGCTCATCGAGATCCGATTCGCTGATGCGGGTGATGGCTGCACCCGACAGCACCGGGTGCGTACAGTAGGCGAGCACCCGCCGCGCGCCATTTTCCTTGAGTGCCTGGGCGGCCTTGCACAGCGTGCCGGCGGTATCGACCATGTCGTCCATGATGACGCAGGTGCGCTCGCCGACTTCGCCGATGATGTTCATCACTTCGGAGACATTGGCCTTGGGACGGCGCTTGTCGATGATGGCCAGATCCGACTCGAGCCGCTTTGCCAGCGCCCGCGCGCGGACGACGCCGCCGACGTCAGGCGAGACCACCAGCAGATCGTCGTGACGCTGCTTCCAGATGTCGCCCAGCAGGATGGGTGCGGCGTAGATGTTGTCGACCGGAATGTCAAAAAAGCCCTGGATCTGGTCGGCATGCAGATCGACGGTCAGCATACGGTCGACGCCGACCGCCTGGAGCATATTGGCGACCACCTTGGCGGTAATCCCGACGCGCGCCGAGCGCGGCCGGCGGTCCTGCCGGGCATAGCCAAAATAGGGAATGGCGGCAGTGATGCGGCCGGCTGAAGCGCGCTTCAGCGCGTCGACCAGGACCATCAACTCCATCAGGTTGTCGTTGGTCGGCGCACAGGTCGACTGCAGGACGAAACAATCCTTGCCGCGCACATTCTCGAGGATCTCGACATTGACTTCACCGTCGGAGAAGCGCCCGACGTTGGCACGTCCGAGTGAGATGTTGAGGCGTTTCACCACGTCTGCCGCCAGTTTCGGGTTGGCGTTGCCGGTGAAAACCATCAGGCTGTCGTAAGCCATGCGAATATTCGGTGAGTTTGATACGTCGATGAAAAACGAAGCCGGACTCTGCTTTAACCTGTGCCTTCGTGTGGGACTTTCGCGCCAAATTGGCCGGTGCCGAAAGTTTGACCTTGCGGGCCAGAACCAACATGCCGCTGCCAGCAATCGGCGGCTGCCGTTCTGTCGCTTGCCATCCAAAAAGCTCGCTGACACAACCAGTTAAGCAGGGCGCGCATTATCCATGAAGCGCTGCTGGATTGCAACAAAAGCAATCGCTGGCGGGTGGAAATGATCTGGCATAAATTGCTAACTGCGCTAAACTCGGCCGCTCTCCGAGCCAAAACGATGATCGAAACCGACCGCCTGATTGCCGCCACACCCGAATCGCCCCAGGAAGATGCCATCGAGCGTGCCCTGCGGCCGAAACGGCTCGCCGAATATGTCGGGCAGAAGAAGATTCGCGAACAGCTGGAAATCTTTATCGAGGCGGCGCGAAGGCGCGCCGAATCGCTCGATCACGTGCTGCTCTTCGGACCGCCAGGATTGGGAAAAACGACGCTGGCCCACATCGTCGCCCACGAGATGGGTGTCAACTTGCGCCAGACATCGGGGCCGGTTCTGGAGCGGGCTGGCGATCTCGCCGCCATGCTGACCAATCTCGAACCGAACGACGTGCTCTTCATCGACGAGATCCACCGACTGTCACCGGTGGTCGAGGAACTACTTTACCCGGCGCTCGAGGATTTCCAGATCGATATCATGATCGGCGAAGGGCCCGCCGCGCGCTCCGTCAAACTCGATTTGCCGCCATTTACATTGGTCGGCGCGACCACCCGGGCCGGCATGCTGACCAACCCCTTGCGCGATCGCTTTGGCATCGTCGCCCGGCTCGAGTTCTACACACCGGAGGAACTGGCGCACATCGTCACCCGTTCGGCGCAACTACTGAATGTGCATATCGTCGCTCCCGGCGCCGCTGAAATTGCCCGCCGCTCGCGCGGCACGCCGCGCATCGCCAACCGGCTGCTGCGCCGCGTCCGCGATTTTGCCGAAGTCAGAGCCGATGGCCGCATTACCCAGGACGTCGCCGACGCAGCGCTGTCGATGCTCGATGTCGATCACCTCGGGCTCGACATCATGGATCGCAAACTGCTCGGTGCCATGCTGGAGAAATTCGGCGGCGGCCCGGTCGGTCTCGACAATCTGGCGGCTGCCATCGGCGAGGCGCGCGACACCATCGAAGACGTGCTAGAACCTTATCTGATCCAGCAGGGTTACCTGATGCGAACCCCGCGCGGCCGAATTGCGACGCCGGCCATCTGGCGCCATTTCGGACTGACGGTACCAAAGTCGCACCCGGAACTGTGGGACGGTCTGAGCGAATCCTGATCGGCAGCACCGCCTGATCGGATGGCGCGCCGCCCCGTGCCGACCACCCTGTTGTCGCCTGACGACTGTCACGCGTGGCGCCGCGGCGAACCATTCATGACATGAAATAGCCTGGGGTAAAATCGCCCGATGCTTACCTTGGTTCCACACGTCATTGCCGCGGCCGAGAGCGAATTCCGCTTGCCGCTGCGAGTCTATTACGAAGACACCGACGCGGCCGGCGTGGTTTATTACGCCAACTATCTGCGTTTCATGGAACGGGCACGCACCGAATGGCTGCGCGCGCTCGGTTACGAGCAGACGGCCTTGGCGCGGCAAGGCATCGCCTTTGCCGCACGTTCCGTAACGGCCGAGTATCTCAAGCCGGCGCGTCTGGACGATGTGATCGAAGTGGTGTCGTCGATCACTGCATTGGGTCGCGCCCAACTGGTGTTTGCCCAGCGCATCGAACGCAAGGATGACGCCGGTAGCGAACTGCTGGTGGACGCGAGCATGCGCATCGCCTGTTTCGATCCGCTGCGCATGAAGGCGACGGCGATGCCGCGCGACATCCACGGAAAACTCAAGGCCCTGGTGCGGCCGTCGGGAGAAACTCAGGCATGAACGTCATTCAGGACTTGTCCATTGTCGAATTGGTGGTCAACGCCAGCCTGGTCGTCAAGCTGGTCATGGCGCTGCTGGTATTCGTCTCGTTGCAGTCGTGGTATTGGATCTTCCGCAAGGCCTTCGCCATCCGCGACGCCCGTGCCCGCACCGAAAACTTCGAGCATGATTTCTGGAGTGGCGGCGATCTCGAAAGTCTCTTCCAGAGCGCCGTCAATGACCGCCATCATGCCGGTGCCCTGGAGCGTATTTTCGAGGCGGGATTCAGGGAATTCACCAAGCTGCGCGGGCAAAAGAGCATCGACCCGGCCACCGTGGTCGACGGCGCCCGCCGCGCCATGCGCGCCACTTTGCAGCGCGAGATCGACGAACTCGATTCGCATCTCGCCTTCCTCGCCTCGGTCGGCTCGGTCAGTCCCTATGTCGGTCTTTTCGGCACGGTGTGGGGCATCATGCATGCCTTCCGCGGCCTCGCCAACGTCAGCAGCGCGACGCTCGCCGCGGTCGCCCCGGGCATCGCCGAGGCGCTGGTGGCGACGGCCATCGGCCTGTTCGCGGCGATTCCGGCGGTGGTTGCCTATAACCGTTTCGCCCATGATGTTGATCGCCTTTCAGTGCGCTTCGAGAGCTTCATGGAAGAGTTTTCCAACATCCTGCAGCGGCAACATTAGGCGAACCGCATCGTGCGTCAGCGCCGCCTGATGAACCAGATCAACGTCGTGCCGTACATCGACGTCATGCTGGTGCTGCTTGTCATATTCATGGTGACAGCGCCGATGATCCAGACCGGCAATATCGATCTGCCCAGCGTCGCCAAGAGTTCGCAGCCCCCGGTTGCACCGCTGGAGCTGATCATCCATGCCGATGCCTCGCTGGCGCTGCGCGACCGCGACAAGGGCGACAAGGAAATCACCGTGCCTCGCGACGAACTTGCCGAGCGGATTCGGGAAGCCCAGACAAAAAATCCGCGACAATCGGTATTGATTGCCGGCGACAAGAGCATTCGCTACGAAGTGGTGCTCGGCGTGATGGACGAATTGCAGAAACAGCAGGTGGCCAAGATCGGCCTGCTGGTGCGCCCGGGCAAATGAATGCGGTCATGAATTCGCCGCAGCCCGAACCCGGCAAGCGTTTGTCGCTGGCGCTGACGGTGGCCGTGCATGTGCTGCTGGCCATCTTCCTGATTTACGGTATCCGCTGGCAGACCCAGGCGCCCGAAGCGGTCGAAGTGGAACTGGTCAGGGCGCTGCCGGAAGCGGCACCGCCTACTGCCCCACCGCCACCCCCGGAGATCAAGGCAGAGCCGCCGCCGGAGCCGAAGTTTGCACCCAAAATCGAGCCCAAGCCGACACCACCACAGCCGAAACCGGATATCGCCATCAAGGAAAAACCGAAGGCGGTCAAGGAAATACCGAAAGCCAAACCGCCCGATGCGTTTCAGAAGCAATTGCAACAAGAGCAAGATCAACGCGCCGAAAGCAAGAAGATCGATGAGGCCAGCGCGGAGCTGACACGACTGAAAGCAGCGCGCGACAAGCAGGAAGCGGATCGGGCCGCTTCCGCCCGCAGCAAGACCATAGCCGATTATGTCAGCAAGATTAGGAGCAAGATTCGCGGCAACATCGTTCTGCCTTCCGAGGTGAAGGGCAATCCTGAGGCCGTGTTCGAAGTGGACCAACTTCCGTCAGGTGAAGTACTTACCGTGACCATTAAAAAGTCGTCTGGCAACGCCTTGCTTGATACCGCCATCGAGAGAGCAATCCATAAGTCCAGCCCCCTGCCCAAGCCTGATCAGGGCGATATATTCCAGCGCTCACTTACGTTGCAATTTCGTCCGCTGGATGACTGAAGCCACCGACGTATAATCCACCGATCATGAGAATCCGCCTGCTTGCTGCACTGTCTCTGTTCCTTGCCACCGCGTTGCCGGCCTTTGCTCAGTTGACCATCGAGATCACCGGCGCCGGGGCCAACCGCCTGCCGCTGGCCGTGGCCGACTTCGCCGGCGAGCGCATCGTTTCGCAGGCGGTGACCTCGGTCATCCGGGCCGACCTCGAGCGCAGCGGCTTGTTCCGTCTGGTCGCCCCCGGCACCGTCGCCTTGCCGGAAACAGCGACACCCGCTTATTCCGAATGGAAAGAGCGCGGCGCCGATGCGCTGCTCGCCGGTAGCGTCAATGCCGCTGGCGAGGGCCGTTACGAAACCCGCTTCCGCCTCCACGATGTACAAAAACAGGGGGTGCTGGGCGGCCTGTCCTTTGCCCACGGCGCCGCTCAGTTGCGCACCACCGCGCATCGAATCAGCGATTTCGTCTATGAAAAAATGACCGGCGAGCGTGGCATCTTCTCGACGCGCATTGCCTATGTCGTGAAAAGCAACGGCCGTTACGAACTGCAGGTTGCTGATGCGGATGGCATGAATTCGCAAGCCGCCCTGGTTTCGCGCGAGCCGATCATATCGCCGGCCTGGTCGCCTGACGGCGGCAAGCTCGCCTATGTATCCTTCGAGGCCAAGAAGCCGATCGTCTACGTTCACGATCTGGCCAGTGGCCACCGCCACGTTGCCGCCAACTTCAAGGGTTCCAACTCGGCGCCGGCCTGGGCACCCGATGGCAAAAAGCTCGCCCTGGTGCTCACCAAGGATGGCAACTCGCAGCTCTATCTGGTCAATGCCGATGGCAGCGGTGCTACCCGTCTCGCATCTTCGGCGGGGATCGACACCGAGCCGCAGTTTTCGCCAGATGGCCAGTCCATTTATTTCACTTCGGACCGTGGCGGCAGCCCACAGATTTACCGCATTGCTGCAACCGGCGGCGAAGCCCAGCGCGTCACCTTCGAAGGCAGCTACAACGTGACGGCGCGGCTCTCGCCAGACGGCAAGAGCATGGCCTTCATCGCGCGCAACAGTCTCGGTCGCTTCCAGCTGGCGCTGATGGATCTGGCCACGCGGCAGACGCAGGTGTTGACCGATTCCGCCAAGGACGAATCACCCAGCTTCGCCCCGAACGGCCGTTCGATTATTTATGCCACTGAGATTGCAGGGCATGGCGTGCTCGCTGCCGTATCCAGCGACGGCCGCGTCAAGCAGAAATTTTCGGTACAGGCGGCTGACGTGCGCGAGCCGGCCTGGGCACCTTTCGGTAAATGAGCTGTCATAGCGATTCGACGGCTTGCGCCGTCAGTCGTAACCCACGGAGAACATCATGAAAAAAATTTCCCTCGTCAGCATTATCGCCGTCGCCGCAGTTGCCCTGGGCGCCTGCAGTTCGCAACCGCCGGCGCCTGAGCAAAAGGCCGCCGGCGTCGAAGACCGTAGCGCGATTCCGGTCAACAACACGCCGGCCGTTCAGCCGGTTGTGCCCGCACCCTTGGCCGAGGACAGCGGTCTGGCGGTACTCAAGGATCCCAAGAGCATTCTTTCCAAACGCAGCGTCTTTTTTGACTATGACAGCTTCGTAGTCAAGGGGGAATACCAGGCATTGCTCGAAGCGCACGGCAAATTTCTCGTCGCGCATCCGGCACTTCGCGTCCTGATTCAAGGCAATGCCGACGAACGCGGCAGCCGCGAGTACAACGTGGCACTCGGCCAGAAACGTGCCGAAGCCGTCAAGAAACGTCTGCTCGTGCTTGGCGCCAAGGAAGACCAGGTCGAATCGGTCAGCCTCGGCAAGGAAAAGCCCCGTTGCAGCGAATCCGCCGAGTCCTGCTGGGCGCAAAATCGCCGCGGCGACATCCTTTATAGCGGCGAGTTTTGAACAATGCGCTCGCTGCGTTTCTTGCTGACGGCGGCGTTATTGGGACTAGCGCTGCCTTCGGCGCATGCCGGCCTGTTCGACGACGACGAGGCGCGCGCGCGCATCGAAAAGCTGCGCACAGATGTCAATGATCTGATCGCCGATGCCGGCAAGCGCGCCGATGCCTTGTCGCGCAATCAGCTCGATTTCACCAACCAGATCGACGCGGTAAAGGCGGATATCGCCAAGCTGCGCGGCCAGCTCGAGGTGCTCAGTTACGAGCTGGACTCGGCACAGAAGCGGCAGAAGGACTTCTATGTCGACCTCGACAACCGCTTGCGCAAGATGGAGCAGGCTGCCATCCAGGCGGCCGAGCAACAGAAGGCGGCGGCTGCAGCGCAGCCGGCCGTCGATCCGGTCGCAGAAACGCGCGACTACGAAGCAGCGCTGACCAGCTTCAAGGCCGCAAAGTACAAGGATGCCGCTGGCAATTTCCAGAATTTCATCGCGACCTATCCGAAGAGCGCCTTGCTGCCGAGCGCCCATTATTGGGCGGCAGCCTCGCTCAAGCAGTTACGCGATTTCAAGGGCGCTGCCGAATCGTTCGGCAAGTTTGTCGAACTGTGGCCGGCCGATGCCAAGGCGGCCGATGCCCTGCTCGCCGAGTCCGATTGCCTGGAAGATGCCGGCGATAAGAAGGGCGCGCGCAAGGTGCTGGAGTCGCTGCTGGCACAGTATCCGGGTAGTAACGCTGCGCAAACAGCCAAGCTCCGCCTGAAGAAGAAGTAGCGGTGGCGAGTTCGGGCGCCAAACTGCGCGTCAGCGAAATCTTCCATTCCATCCAGGGCGAGTCGACGCGCATTGGTTTACCGACGGTGTTTGTACGCCTGACCGGTTGCCCGTTGCGCTGCGTGTGGTGCGATTCGACATATGCTTTCAGCGGCGGCGAAAATATCGCTGTCGCCGCCGTACTTGAACGCGTCGGCGCTTTCTCATGCCAAACGGTTTGTGTCACCGGGGGCGAACCGCTGGCCCAGAAATCCTGTGCGGAGCTGCTGGCCGCGCTTTGCGATGCCGGTTATTCTGTGTCGCTGGAAACGAGCGGCGCACTGGACATTTCAGCGGTCGATCCTCGCGTGGCGAGAATCATGGATATCAAGGCGCCGGGTTCCGGCGAGGTGGCGAAGAATCGCTGGGAGAACCTGCAACTGTTGTCACGCAACGATGAGATCAAGATCGTTCTGGCGGGCGAGTCGGACTATCAATGGGCCGTCGCGCTGTTGCGCGAACATCGCCTTGAAGCGCGTTGCCCGGTGTCTTTCTCGCCGGTCTGGGAAACGCTCCCGCCGCAGTTGCTGGCTGAGTGGATTCTGCGCGATCGACTACCCGTGCGCTTTCAGTTGCAGCTGCACAAGGTACTCTGGGGCAGTCAGCCGGGGCGCTAATTATTGTCTGGTGTCTGGTCCGGTGATTGGTCGGGATAGGTCAAGAAAATGAAACCTGCAATCGTGTTGCTCTCCGGCGGCCTTGATTCGACGACCTGCCTCGCCATCGCACGGCGCGAAGATTACGATTGCCATTGTCTTTCGGTCGACTACGGACAACGCCATCGCGCTGAACTGACCGCGGCGGCGCAAATCGCCGCGGCCCTTGGCGCTCGCGAACATCGCATCGTGAAGCTCGACCTGGCCCAGTTCGGCGGGTCGGCGCTCACCGACCAATCTATCGCCGTGCCGACCGACGGCGCGGTATCCGGCATTCCCGTGACCTATGTCCCGGCGAGAAACACCATCCTGCTCTCGTTGGCCCTTGCCTGGGCTGAAGTGCTGGCGAGCCGTGATATTTTTGTCGGCGTCAACGCCGTCGATTATTCTGGTTATCCCGACTGCCGGCCCGAGTATATTGCCGCTTTCGAGGCCATGGCCAATCTCGCCACCAAGGCCGCTGTCGAAGGCGCGAAGCTGCGCCTGCATGCACCCCTGATCAGTTTGAGCAAAGCAGAAATCCTCCGGCGCGGCATTGCGCTTGGCATCGACTACGCTATGACGGTTTCGTGCTACCAGGCGAGCGACGACGGGCATGCCTGCGGTGTCTGCGACGCCTGCCGGTTGCGCCGCGAAGGATTTTCTGCGGCGCAAATCATCGACCCGACGCGCTACCGATAAACCGCGCGAGGCCAACACTTCCATGACCGACGCTGTCTGTGGATAGACGAGCGCCCGTCAGTCAGGGACATAACTGAACCGCTCAAAATCGGCGCCAATTTCCAGGCATTGGCCAAACCGAATGGTTTGCTGACGGTCAGTGAAAAGCTCCACCTTTCGCTCGGCACTGAAGCAGCCTTTGGGCACAATGATGGACTCGGGTTCACGCAGTCCGGCGACAGCGGGCAATTGCAAAGCCCGAATGTATTTTTCACCGGACGGCACGCTCGGACCCGCGGCGCGGGCGCAGATGGCGCGCGGGCGGCCCGGCAAGAGATACAGCCCGGCGCGCAGAGATCCATCGCTCTTGAGCATCAGCCAGCTGATTTTTCCCAGCAGGAAATACTCGCTATCCATCGGCTTGACACAACAAAGCTGCCCATACTCGATGCGACTCGCGCTGGAACCGCGCAGTAGACGAAACAGGCCATAGCCGTTGATTGATGCATCCAGAATATCCCACTGTTCGGGAACGTAACCCAGCTGGTTGACGCGTTGGAAAAGCGGTTGCTCCGGATCGAGCTGGTCGCGAAAAGTCCATAAGGCGTCCATGTCGGCGCGAGAAAAGTCACGCACATACTCGGGCTGGACGAACTCCTTGCCGCCGATCTGGAAATGAATGGCCTCGAACCCAAAACACGAAGGCAGCTCTCCCGAAGTTGTGACCCGTTCGAAGCGTCGCGGAATAGCCCCCAGGCACCAGGGGCGGTAGAGCAATACGAGGAGACGTAAAGCCTCGTTGGCCGAGCACGTTTCGCCCAAACCGAGCGACGCCGGCGAATGTCCGCCCTTCAATTTCTCACAAACCTGCGGCAGTTCCGCGGCAAGCCCAGAAGTATCAAAAATCCGTGCCGAGATCGTGCTGACCAGCTGGCCAATTGGCTGTAATCCGTGATCACCCATCAGATCGATACCAAAACCACTATCCATTGCCTCTGCTGGCAGCGGCGCAAGCTTCGTCAATGACGCGAAGCGTCGCGACCAAGCCACAATCCAGGCCAGCTCAATCGGGTTTCGACCATAAGGATTGGACAGGTCCGAAAGCAAAACATCGGCATAAGTCGCCGTGCAGGTAATTGTCCGCGGCGGCCCGCCCAGCGGTTCGGGTACCGGAACAGTGGCCAGCCCCCACTCTTCGGCAGTATCAAAATAGCCGTGCAGTTCAAGCCAGATACCAGGGGGCAAGGCGCGATGGGCGCGATAATGCTCTGCCAGGGCATACCCAGTGTATTGGATGCAGCGCTGGCAAATCAAAGCCAATTCAGACTGAATCGCCGGGTCGCTACCGCCGCGCTGGGCGACCTGCGCATAGCACTTCGCCATCAACTGCCACGTCGCCACGACGCGGCGAAAAGCTGCATCTTCGCCAGCAGTTGGCGGGAGCGGCTTGGCAATATATTGGTGGGATATTTCCCCCTGTGCGGCCCCCAGCGGCGCGCGAATCAGCTCGAGAACCTGCAGCGAATCGTTGGGCGGAAGCGGCAAGGCCAACTGGGCGGCCAGGAAATCGATGAGTATTAGTTGCGCCCGTGGCGCATCGTCGAGTGGCAGTGCGGCAACGAATGCGAGGCAACTTTTCACATCGCGGCTGCCGCCGAGCGTTTGCGTGTTCAATTTCACGGGGCTATTTGATAAGTGGCGCATTCAAAATCGCCGCCGCGTTCCAGTAACTGCGACAGGGCGATGCGGGACAGTTGGTCGCTGAATATTTCCACGACAAGTTCCGGGCGAAACATGCCCGGCGGCAGAACAATACGCTGCGCCAATCCTAGTGCGGGAACCGCCGGCAGCAAAAAGGCTGGCCGGAATTTTTCCGCGACAAGCGCTGAACTTCGGTTTCTTACCGCAATGGCTTGTGGCAGTCCGGGGAAAATGTGTGCTCCGGCGTGGAGCGTGGTGCTCGCGTCGACATGAATCCAGCGCAACCAACCCAATAGAAATTGCTTGGCATTATCGGGGCGCGCAGCAATCAGCTGACTGCTGGCGAAGCGGCTGCCAGGCTGATTCAATTGCCGGGTAATGTGCAAACCGGTCGCGCTCTCGTCGACCTGAGTCCACTCTTCAAGAAGCTTCCATTCCTCGACCATGAAGGCCGGTTGCTTGGCAAAGCCCGGAACCTGATGTGCCGCGAGCTGACCGAACAGGGCAATCTCGTCATGCTGCTGAGTCGTCAGGTTGGCGCCAGGCTGTTGGAAGGACTTGCCTGAAAAATGGTAATGAATGGTTTCGACACCGCCAATCACACGGCATAAACCACTGGCTGAGCGCCGCTCGAATTTGCGAAGTGGATTGCCTTTGCACCAGCGCTGGTAAACGTGCTCCAGAACTGCATTGCAGCCAGGCATGACACAGTCGGAGCCTAGCCCCAGTTCGGCCGGAGGCACACCCTCGGCGAGTTTCAAGAGACGTTTCTTGATGCTCAGGCGCAGTTCGGCAACTTCGAGCCAACGCCGTTCTCCACTGACTTGCGGAGAACGCTCGGCAATCATTGGTTGATCCGAGCCAAGGTCGACAGTGAGGGAAACATTCTTCAAGTCTTCCGGGGCAGCATTCTTCACGGTAACTTTTCCGGCCCAGCGATGCGCCCAGCGAACCAGCCAGCCATACTGCCGACCAGTGAACTCGCCGGGTCCTGCGGCGTTAAGCAACAGCGCTTCGGCATAGTTAGCCGTTGCCGTGGTCATTTGCCGGCCATTGCGCAAACGATCCTCCACTTCCACCGTAGCTGCGCCTTTTGCTTCCACGGCCGCATAGGTTCCGTGCAGCAACTTCCAGAAGTCCGCTCCCGGCAAACGCGCGCCAGGGTAGGTATCAGCCTGAGTCGAGCATAACGAGGCCAACGCCCGCTGCGCTATGAGAGATGTTTGCGCGAGTACTGAGTTTTCGCCATCCAGCGCGGCCTTGAGGCAATGAAGATAGCCAATCACCAAAGCTTGCCAAAGCGCCATGGTGGCTTCGAAAGCCGCCTGCTCGGCTGGCGCGAAAGGCATCGCCTTGCCGGCATAACGCGGCAGGCTACCTTCCTGAATGACGCTGAGCGGTACCCGCAGGCATTCGAGGATGCGAAACCGTTCTGCCGGTGCCAGCTTGTAACGATTGAGCAGGTTCATCTGGCGCAGCATCAAGGCTTGCGATTGCAATACATTGGCCAGCGGCAGTTCGTCCAGCCATATCCTGCAAGCGCTGGCATTAAGAAATGCGGGCGGTTGATCGCTTGACGTTGCCGGCAGGAGAAAACTGCTCATGAGCCGCCCTGTTCTTCCGAAAGTGCGGTGCCGATCGCATTGCGCAAGTTCGCGAAAGAGAAGGCAGCGGACCGCACCGCAACGGTCCTGGCGGAGCTCGCCCAAATTGGTGCCGGGAAGTGGCTGTCGTCATGCCAGCGAGGAATGACGTGCCAGTGCAGATGCGGTACCGCGTTGCCGAGGCTGGCAAGATTGATCTTGTCAGGGGCGACCAGCAGCCGGACGGCCGCTTCCACAGCGAAGACGAGACTCATCAGATGACGTCGTTCCGCCATCGGCAGATCGGTCATCTCCCGCACATGCGCGCGCCAAATTACCCTGCAGAATCCGGGAAAGGCAAGCCCGTCGTCACCGTCAACCAGAACAACGTAACAGAGTGAATCCCCCCACACGATTTTCTCGGCTGCGGGGACGCACAGTTCGCACGCTTTGATCTCTTTCTCCTATCGCGTCGATATTCGTCAAGAATACCCTCGCATATTTGCATGGCTGAACAAAAAAATCACTAGCAGATTGCAAGAAACTGCCTTGTCCAAGTCGTCGAGCAACGACTGAATCAGCCACTTAGCATATTCGGATCTGCGCCACGAATGCAAGTTCTTGCTCGCAGCTGCTGGTGCGGCCAAGTCCAGGCCATGGACTGAGCGATAAAAAGTCTTCAGGTGTCGTTTCAGTTGCGCCAATAGTGGTGGCCGATTGGCGCATTGGAAGCCAGGCAAGTCGGGAGCTTTCATTGCCCGGCCGCGACTCCAATGGCTCTTGCAAAATATTGATATGAAGAATATTTTCATAAAAGTCTGCCATGTTGGCATGGACATTCCGGGGGCCTGATGTTTTCTGAGGCCAGTTTTACAACGGCTTGTGGGTACAATCGCGTGTTAATCTCAACGCTGCTGCAGACTCTTCAACGTGACCTCCAAACGCCTCATTCGCCTGACCGCAATTTTCCTGGCTGCCTGCGCTGGCTTCGCTGCGTTCGCGGCGCGAGCCGACACGCTGCAGGATGTAAGCCGACTCATTAAGCAGGGGCGCCCGGCTCCCGCCCTCAAGCAGCTGGAAAAGTACCTGTCATCCAGACCAAACGATGTTCAGGGCCGCTTCCTGAAGGGTGTGATTCTGGTTGAGACCAACGAGCTCAATGAAGCCATAGCGGTGTTTGCCAAACTGACCGAGGATCACCCTGAACTGCCCGAGCCCTATAACAATCTGGCCGTCATTTACGCCCGCCAGCAACAGTATGACAAAGCCAAGCGCGCTTTGGAGATGGCCATCCAAACCCATCCCGCCTATGCCACGGCACACAAGAATCTCGAAGATGTCTATGCCCGCCTGGCCAGCCAGGCTTATGACAAAGCATTGCAGACTGATTCTTCGAGAAGCAGTTTGCCGGTGAAGCTGGCAACGATCCAGGAGCTCGGCAGCACCAATAGCAGCCCGCTCCTGGCATCGGCAAATGGCAAAGCACCGATTGAAGTGGCCCTTGCCGAAACCAGGGCCGGCGAGCCCGAATATGCCGAAGCCAAGCTGCCGGCAAGCAAGCAGAGCGCTCTTCCCGGCAATGCCGGAAGCGAGAAACCGCTTGACACAAGGCCGACCGAAGCCAAGCCTGCTGAGCCGATTACCGCCTTGCCGGCAACCGGACGGAAGAGCGGCGAAAGCAAACCTGCCGATGCATCTCCGATCGAGACCAAGGCCAGCGTCGAGATTCCTGCCAAGCCCGGGCAAGCGACGGCCGCTGTTGGCGAAATAACAAAAGCTGTCGCCACTTGGCTCGCTGCCTGGTCTGACAAGGACGTCGGGGCCTATCTCGCTCACTACGCAAAGGATTTCCAGACACCGGGCGGAGAAGCGCGGACGGAATGGGAAGCCGAGCGGGCCAAGCGGATCAAAAAGCCTGGCGCGATACAGGTGACTTATGAGAGCCTGCAAATCGCGGTCGAGGCGGAAAGCGCCACGGCGAAATTTCGCCAACACTACAAATCGAAGACGCTCAAGACCGGTACCAGCAAGGTGCTCGTGCTGGTGCATCGCGACGGGCGCTGGCTGATCCAGCAAGAGAGGATAGGCAATTGATTGCAGTGAGAGGCCGAATTGGTCGTTTTGTGGTCGCCGGCATGCTTGCAAGCATCGTCGCCTTGCCGATCCTCGCAGCCACTGACGTTCGCTACTCCGATTCCGGACCCGAGCCCCAGTTGGCGCGTGTTTTCGACGCCATCGAACAGAATCGCTGGGAAGCGGCGCTGGAAGAAGCAGATTTGCTGCTGCGCTCTTATCCCAACTTCCGTCTCGGGCATCTGGTTCGCGGCGACCTGTTGCTCGCCCGGACGCGCCCGATCAAGGATTTCGGCGACGGCGTCAGCCCGATGGAGCGTGACAAGATTGCCGACCTTCGCGATGAGGCGGTCGCCCGTCTGCACGGCTACAAATCCAAGCCCCCGGCCAACCTGCTACCGCGCTACTTGCTGCAACTGCGCCCCGACGACAAGTATGCCATCGTTGTCGATACGCAAAAATCCCGGCTCTACCTATATCAGAATGACAATGGCACGCCGCGATTTGTTGCCGATTATTACGTAACGCACGGCAAACTTGGTACCAACAAAGTCAAGGAAGGCGATCAGCGTACGCCAATCGGCGTATACCATTTCACCGCCAGCTTGCCGCACCAGAAGCTCTCGGATCTCTATGGGAGCGGCGCCTTCCCGATCAATTACCCCAACGAATGGGATAAGCGGATGGGCCGTCATGGTCACGGCATCTGGCTGCACGGCACGCCGCAAAATACTTTCTCGCGTCCGCCCAAAGCCTCTGACGGTTGCGTCGTGCTGGCCAACCAGGATCTCAATGCGATTTCCGGAACGCTGCAGATCGGCCTGACGCCCTTCATCATCAGCAACAGCATCGAGTGGCTCTCTCTCGACGATTGGCGGGCTGAACGCAAATCGCTGACGGACCGGATCGACGCCTGGCGGCTTGATTGGGAGAGCCTGGATATCAAACGCTACACCAATCACTATTCGGCGAAGTTCCAGTCCGACGGCGAAAACCGGGCGCAGTGGATAGAGCGCAAGCGCAACGTCAATGCCGGCAAGACCTGGATCAAGGTCGCCACCAGCAACATCAGCATGTTTCGGGATCCGGGCAAGGAAGAGTACGTGGTCGTGACATTCGAACAGGACTACAAGAGCAACAACGTCTCGAATACGATGACAAAACGGCAATACTGGATCAAGGAAGACGGCGACTGGAAGATCATTTACGAAGGCGCGGGCTGAGTCAGCCAGTTCTTCGCTTAATGCCATTCGCAATTCTTGGCGAGCCCCTTGGAGCGCAAATCATCAGCAAAACATTTGCGGGTCCGCCTCTGCGGACTGTCCATGGCATAACCACAATATCGCTATAATCAGCGCCTTTCCAATCTGGTACTCAAGGAAAACCGATGCGCGTCAATACTCGATTTCGCTGTTTGGTTGCACTGACTGCAGCAATCAGCTGCCTCGCAGCGGCACCACTGGCCCAGGCCATGGGCAGTGGCCCCAAAGATGATGAAGGCATCAAAGCGCGCATAGCGCCGGTCGCGCACCTTGAAATGGCCGGTGGTGCTACCGGTGCCAGCAAGGGCAATCGGTCCGGCGAGGAACTGTTCAAGGCCGTCTGCATAGCCTGTCATGGAACCGGTGTCGCCGGCTCGCCGAAGTTTGGCGACAAGGATGCCTGGGCACCGCGCATCGCGCTGGGCTTGGACGGTCTGTTGAAGTCGGCCACTGCTGGCAAGAATGCCATGCCGCCCAAGGGTGGTTCCGATGCCAACGAAGTGGAACTGGCGCGGGCGATCGCCTACATGGCGAACAAGGCTGGAGCGAACTTCAAGGCACCGTAAGCCAGGCGCTGCATCGGGAAACGATGGCCGCAAATCGAGTCATCGAACCTTTCCCAGCTGTTTAGCCTGCCTGCATTTGCTCGGATCAATTTGCGTTTTTCGAACTGGCCAGCAAGGCACGGAATTGCGCCAGCTTGGCGCGGCCTGCGTCACGGTCGGCCGGCGCGTCTGACTTGCCGCCGGCGAACTTGAGATCGTCGCCCATCTCGGCGACGAATCGCGACACGATGCAGTCGCGCCATTCACGGCCCTGCTTGCGCTTCTCGCACCAGCTTAGGTGCAGGCTTTGCTGGGCGCGCGTGATGCCGACATACATCAGGCGCCGTTCTTCTTCCAGCTTGGCCGGGTCGAGCGATTCCCGGTGGGGCAGGATGCCTTCCTCGACACCAACCAGAAAGACATGGCGAAACTCCAATCCTTTCGCCGCGTGCAGGGTCGCCAGTTGTACCGCGTCGGCGTCTTCCTGATTCTTCTCGAGCATGCTGACCAGCGCCACGGTTTGGGTCAGTTCGAGAAGATTCTTGTTTTCCTCGGTGCCTTTGTTGGCAAGCCATAGCACGAAGTCACGAACGTTGGCCCATTTGTTTTCTGCCTCGGGCGGCTCGTGCGCTTCGAACAGCCAGCCTTCATAACCGATTGCCCGCAGCAGATCCTCAAGGACCGATCCAGCCGGCTCAACCGTCGCCCGCGAAGATAGCCGATTGATAAAGGTACCGAACTCGCGCATGGAATCCAGTTGCCGTGCCGGCACCTGGGTCGCCGCCCCGGCCTCGAAGAGTGCCGAGAACAGGCTGGTCTGACGCCCGCCGGCATAGCGGCCGAGTGCTTCCAGCGTGGTGCCGCCGATGCCGCGCTTCGGCGTAGTAACAGCACGAATGAAGGCCGGATCGTCGTCGCCATTGGCGAGCAGGCGCAAATAGGCGGTAATGTCCTTGATCTCGGCCTTGTCAAAAAAAGACTGGCCGCCCGAGAGCAGGTAGGGAATCTTGTGGTCGCGCAGTTGCTTTTCGAAGCTGCGCGCCTGGTGATTGCCGCGGTAGAGGATGGCGAAATCAGCCCACTTGCCGCGCTGCTCGAAGCGCTGCGCCATCAATCGCGCCACCACCAGCTCGGCCTCGTGCTCGCCATCGCGGCAGGCGTTGACCTGAATGACATCGCCATGGCCGCGCTCTGACCACAGCCTCTTTTCGAACAGCTTGGGGTTGTGCCCGATGAGCGCGTTGGCCGCTTTGAGGATGCGCGTTGTGGACCGATAGTTCTGTTCCAGCTTGATGACCTTGAGCAAAGGATATTCTTCGGTGAGTGTGCGCAGGTTCTCGATGTCGGCGCCACGCCACGCGTAGATCGACTGGTCGTCGTCGCCCACCGCAGTGAAAGCGGCGCGCGGCCCGGCCAGCAGCTTCATCATCAGGTATTGGCAGCGGTTGGTATCCTGGTATTCGTCCACCAGCAAGTAGCGCAAGCGCCCTTGCCAGCGCGACAGCACCTCCGGCTCACGTTCGAAGAGATTCACCGGCAGGCGAATCAAGTCATCGAAATCGACGGCCTGATAGGCGCGCAGGGTCTTTTCGTAGTCAGCATAGATTCGCGCCGCGGCACTTTCGAGATCGCCTTCGGCTGCCGCCAGCGCCGCCTCGGGATCGAGCAGGCTGTTCTTCCACAACGAGATGCGGCTCTGCACTGCCCTTACGTGACCCTTGTCGGCATTCTTCAGCATGTCCTGAAACAAGTTGGACGTATCCCCGGAATCGAGAATCGAGAAGCCCGGCTTGAGTCTGCAGTGCTTCGCTTCCAAGCGCAAAATGCGCGCGCCAAGGGCATGAAAGGTCGACACGGTAATACCGTCTGCCCGCGCCGCGCCGAGTTGCTTGCCGATGCGTTCGCGCATCTCGCGGGCGGCCTTGTTGGTGAAGGTGATGGCGGCGATATGCGACGGCGTGACCCCGCATTCCTCGACCAGATAGGCGACCTTTTGCGTGATGACGCGGGTTTTGCCGGACCCGGCGCCGGCCAGCACCAGCAGCGGTCCGTCAAGGTGGCGAATGGCCTCCCGCTGCGGCGGATTGAGTTTATCCAGAACGGTATTTCCGCCTATTTCAGCAATGCGCCGAAAACCTTCTTGGCGAGGCTGCCGGCAGCACCGACCGGGTCTTTGCGGATCGACTTTTCTTCCTCGGCGATCATCAGGTAGAGACCGTCCAGCGCCTTTTGCGTGACGTAATTGTCCAGGTGCGCATCCTCTTCCTTGACCAGGCCGAGCTTGATGCCCTTGCCAGCAAATTGGTCATACTTTTCGGCCAGCTTCACTTTGGCAATGGCCTTTTGCACGATGGGCTTGAACTTCTCGGCAAGCGGGACCGAGGTGGTGCGTTTGAAATACTGCGTCGCCGCATCGTCACCGCCAGCGAGAATGCCTTTGGCATCCTGTACCGACATCTTCTTGACCGAATTGACCAACAGCGTCTTCGCTTCGGGCACTGCCGCTTCAGCGGCGCGGTTCATGGCTGTCACCAGTTCGTCGGCCTGCGCGCCCATGCCGAACTTGCGCAGCGCACCTTCGATCTTTTGCAGATTTTCCGGCAGCGGAATTTTCACCTTCGGATTGCCGAGAAAGCCATCCTGCTTGCCGAGTTCTGCGACAGCCTTGCCGGCACCCTGGGTCAATGCTTCCTTGAGCCCTCCGCTGGCGTCCTTGTTGCTGACATCAGCGAGCGAGAAGGCCTGCGCGTGCATGGCAAAGGCTGCGGCGAAGACGAAAACGGGGAGGCGCATGATGGTTCCTTTCGATTGACTAACTGGCAACTACAGGCCGGCGGCATGTGCCTGAAGGTCGGCGTGATATGACGAACGCACCATCGGGGCGCAGGCGGCGTGAGCGAAGCCCATGTTCGCGGCTGCCTGCTCAAACAGGGTAAAGGTTTCCGGCGCCACATAGCGCAACACCGGCAGGTGATGGCCGGAAGGTGCCAGGTATTGGCCGATCGTCAGCATCTCGACATCGTGGCCGCGCAGATCGCGCATGACGGCGAGGATTTCTTCGTCTTCCTCGCCGAGGCCCACCATCAGCCCCGACTTGGTGGACACCGCCGGATTGCGCGCCTTGAATAGCTGGAGCAACTGCAGCGAGTGGGCATAATCGGCACCCGGGCGCGCTTGCTTGTAAAGGCGCGGCACGGTTTCGAGATTGTGGTTGAGCACATCCGGCGGCGTGGCGCTGAGGATGTCGATGGCGATATCCAGGCGACCGCGAAAATCCGGCACCAGCACTTCGATCTGCGTCTGCGGCGAGAGTCGGCGCACGGCTGCAATGCAATCGGCAAAGTGTTGGGCGCCGCCGTCGCGCAGATCGTCGCGGTCTACGCTGGTGATGACGACGTACTTCAATTTCAGGGCGGCGATCGTCTCTGCCAGTTTCTCCGGCTCGCCAGAATCGGGTGGCAGCGGTTTGCCGTGGCCGACATCGCAGAACGGGCAGCGGCGGGTGCACAGGTCGCCGAGAATCATGAAAGTGGCAGTGCCTTTGCCGAAGCACTCACCGATGTTGGGGCAGGTCGCTTCTTCGCATACGGTATGCAGTTGGTGATCGCGCAGAATGCCCTTGACCTCGTTGTAGCGGCTCGCGTCGGAGGAAGCCCGAACACGGATCCAAGACGGCTTCTTGAGCGGCTCGAGCAGAGGAATGATCTTGATGGTGCTTTTGCCAAATGCGCGCGCCGTTTTGGCGGCGCCGGTCTGCTTCGGGCTGTTCATTGAAGTTTGCGCTGCAGTTGATCGACGAGGCGGTCGGCAACGGTAGCAACCGTGCAGTCGGCGACGAATTGGCGCATCTGGCAAACCGCCAAGCCTGCGTATCCACAGGGATTGATCGCCTGAAACGGGGTCAAGTCCATGTCGACGTTGAGACTCAGGCCATGATAGCTGCAGCCGTTCTTGACGCGCAAACCAAGCGCACCGATCTTGGCCTCGCCGACGTAGACACCCGGCGCGCCGCAGCGGCGCTCAGCCATGACGTCGTGCTCTGCCAGAAAGTCGATCAGCGCCTGCTCCATGCGCGACACCAATTCACGAATCTTGTACGGGCGCCGGCGCAGATCGAGCAACAGATAGGCGACCAGCTGGCCGGGCCCATGATAGGTGATCTGCCCGCCGCGATCGGTCTTTACCAACGGTACGCCGATGTCATGGAGAAGATGCTCGGGCCGCCCGGCCAGGCCGAGCGTGAACACGGGATTGTGTTCGACCAGCCAAATCTGGTCTGCGGTATCGTTCGCGCGTTGCCCGGTGAAGCGCTGCATGGATCGCCAGGTCGGCTCGTAATCGACACGGCCGAGGCAGTGGACAGCAATCACTAGAGGACGACCTTGACCATCGGATGTGCGCTCAACTCGCGATAGAGCGAATCGAGCTGCTGGCGCGAGGTGGCGTGGATGGTGCAGGTGAGGCTCAGGTAATTGCCTTTGCCGGAGGCGCGCATTTCGATGTTGTCGGCGCTGAAGTCCGGCGCATGTCGCTGCACCACGGCGAGGATGGTGCTGGCAAAATCGTCATGCCGCGCGCCCATGATCTTGAGCGGAAAGTCGCAGGGGAATTCGAGTAGCGTGTCGGTCATGTTGGCTTCAAGCGCCGCGCATCAGGGTCGCTTTGAATTGCTGGTACCAATCTGCCATTTGCCGATAGACCGGGCCGGGCCGGCCGCTGCCGAGCGGGCGCCCGTCAAGCGTGACGATGGGCAGCACTTCCTTGGTCGAAGAGGCCAACCACAGCTCATCGGCGCCGCGCGCTTCGATTTCCGTCACGTCACGCACCACCACGGCCAGTCCATGGCGCGCGGCCAGTTCCAGCACGACGTCATAGGTGATGCCGGGCAGGATCAGGTGGCTTTTTTGCGGCGCCAGCAGGACGCCATCCTTCACCGCGAAAATACTCGACGCCGAACCCTCGGTGAGCAAGCCATCGCGGAACAACACGGTTTCGACACAGCCGGCATCGACCGCCAATTGCCGCAGCAGGCAGTTGGCGAGCAGCGACGTGGCCTTGATATCGCAGCGCAGCCAGCGGTTATCGACCGCCGAGACGGCAGCGATGCCCTCGCTGCGCTGCGCCGCCGGAGGCGTCGACAGTGCCTCGCTCATAATGAAAACGCTGGGCACGACGACCTTGGGAAAAGCATGGTTGCGCTTGGTGTCGGTGCCGCGCGTGACCTGCAGATAAACCGACTGGTCGTCCCATTCGGCCTCGGCGACGATACGCCCGATGTGCGTCGCCCATATTTCGTCGGTGTAGGGATTGTCCAGGCGAATGGCATTGAGACTGCCCTGCAAGCGACGCAGGTGCTCGACGAGCCGGAACGGTCGCCGCGAATAGACCGGAATCACCTCATAAACGCCATCGCCGAAGAGAAAGCCACGGTCCATTACCGGCACTCGCGCCTCATCGGCAGGCATGAACTCACCATTGAGAAATACGCGGGGAACGTTCATGCTCAGCCCAGCCAGAGCCGGATCGTATCCCAGAGCCGGCCGAACCAACCGGCCAGCGGAACTTCCTGCAGCGCCGTCACTGGATATTCACCCCAGGGCTTGTCATCGACGCTGACCTTGAGCGTGGCAACGCGCTGACCGAGTGCGACCGGTGCCAGCAGCGGCTGCTGGCTGACCAACTGCACCTTCAATCGAGCCGCGGCGCCCTTCGGCAGCGACAGCACAAAGTCTTCGGCGAAGCCGGCCTTGACGGCATTTTCCGTACCCTTGAAAACGCGCAATTGCGAAACCGACTGATCCTTGTCGTAGAGTTTGACGGCATCGAAATACTGGAAGCCGAAATTGAGCAGCTTGAGCGATTCCTGGGCGCGCACCGCCTCAGACGCCGTACCCAGAACGACGCTCAGCAAGCGGCGCGGACCGCGTCGGGCTGAGGAAATCTGGCAGTACCCAGCCGCCTCGGTATGCCCGGTCTTGACACCGTCGACGGTCGGGTCGAGCCACAACAGGCGATTGCGGTTGGCCTGGGTGATGTTGTTGTAGCGGAACTCCTTCATCGAGTAGTACTTGGCATAAAACTCGGGGAAATCGCGGATCAGGGCGCGCGCCAGCAGCGCCAGATCGTGGGCAGTCGAGTAGTGCTGCGGATCGGGCAGCCCGGTCGCGTTCTTGAACTGGGTGTTTTTCAGGCCCATCCGTTGCGCCTCGCGGGTCATCATCTGGGCGAAGGATTCCTCAGAGCCGGCAATGGCTTCTGCCAAGGCAATGCATGCGTCATTACCCGACTGAACGATCATGCCTTTCAGCAAATCATCGACCGCAACGGGTTTGTCCGGGGAGATGAACATCTTCGAGCCCTCGGCCTTCCACGCCTTGGGCGAAACGGGAAGGACCTGCTCCAGCTTGAGCGTCCCCTGCTTGACCGCAGAGAACGACAGATAGGCCGTCATCAACTTTGTCAACGACGCCGGCTCGATGCGCTCCTCGGGACCCTGCGATGCCAGCTCCTGTCCAGTGGAATAATCCAGCAATAGCCAGGCTCGCGCCGCGACGATCGGCGCTGCTGGCATCAGCTGGGCGTGCAGGGAGAAAGAGACCAGCAGGGCAGCGAAAAATGTGACGAGGCGCATGGCGGGATGGGGAAAACTGCCGCGGGTAGGGCGCCGATTATATCAGCCGGCCAGCGCTGCCTTTGCCGGAGCAAGGCGCCGGCGCGTTCTTGCCGGACGACTTGGTGAAAGTGAATTCACCATAAAAAATGCACCCCGAGCCCGCGGCAGGGGGTGCATTACGACTTCTGGATAACTTAAGACAGCTTACTTGGCGCCGGCGAGAACCCACTTCACCAGGGTCTGGATGTCGGCATCCTTGACGGCCGGGCTGTTCGGCGGCATCGGGATCTGGCCCCAGACGCCCACGCCACCGGCCTTGACCTTGGCGACCAGCTTGGCTTCGACATCCTGGCCCTTGTATTTGGCGGCGACATCACGGTAGGCCGGGCCAACCAGTTTCTTGTCGACCGTGTGACAGGCCAGGCAGTTGCTCTTCTTGGCCAGTTCCAGATTGGCCATGGCGGGGGTGGCGACGACGCCAGCGGCGACGATAAGGCTAAGGGTGATCAGTTTCATGACAATTCGTCCTTGCGGTTATTTAAGCGATTGTGAAGTAACAGAAAAATTCAGCCGGCAGTCTTGACTTTGTACGCGTGCCACTAAGCACTAAACCTTCGTAAGTACTTGCTGCAACGCAACAAAGCTTGTAACCGGTGGCAGGCGATTAACGCCGAAACCTGTCCGGCGTTGACATCGGTGTTGCCGGGTTCGTTAAGCGTGGCATGAAGGTGTGCAATATCGCACGCAGTCGCCTGGAGTCACCAGGAACTGCGCGACCACCGGCAATCCGCCGAAGCTCAGCGGAGCTGACTGATGTCGCGCACGGCGCCGGTATCGGCCGAAGTGGTCATGGCGGCATAGGCGAGCAATGCCGCCGAAACGCTGCGCTGTCGGGCCACCGGCTTCCATGCCGCGCTGCCTTTCGCAGTCATCGCCTGACGACGACGAACCAGTTCCGCTGCAGCGACAGCGAGGTGAATACGCCGATTGGGAATGTCGATTTCGATCGTATCGCCTTCTTCAACCAAGCCGATCAAGCCGCCGGCCGCCGCCTCCGGCGAACAGTGACCGATCGACAAGCCCGAAGTGCCGCCGGAGAAACGGCCGTCAGTCAGCAGAGCGCACGCCTTGCCGAGCCCCTTGGACTTGATATATGACGTCGGGTAGAGCATTTCCTGCATGCCGGGACCGCCCTTCGGTCCCTCGTAGCGGACCACGACGATGTCGCCGGCGACGATCTGATCGGCGAGTATTTTTTCCACCGCCTCTTCCTGCGATTCGCAAACGCGGGCACGGCCGGCAAACTTCCAGACGCTCTCATCGACACCAGCCGTCTTGACGATGCAGCCGCGCTCGGCGATGTTGCCGAACAGCACCGCCAAGCCGCCATCCTGAGTGTAGGCGTGCTGCTTGTCGCGGATGCAGCCATGCGAGCGATCGAGGTCCAACTCCGGATAGCGGCGCGCTTGGGAGAAGGCGGTCTGCGATGGCACGCCACCCGGCGCGGCGCGGAAGAAATCGAATATGGAGAGATCGTGGGCATGCATCACGTCGTAGTGCACCAGCGCCTCACCCAGGGTCCGGGTATGTACGGTCGGCAAGTCGCGATTGAGCAGACCGGCGCGGTCGAGTTCGCCAAGGATGGCCATGATGCCGCCGGCGCGATGCACATCTTCCATGTGATAGAGCTGCGTCGCCGGCGCCACTTTGCACAAACAGGGCACGCGGCGGGAAATCCGGTCGATGTCGGCCATGGTGAAATTGACTTCTGCCTCGTGCGCGGCGGCGAGCAAATGCAGTACCGTGTTAGTCGACCCACCCATGGCGACGTCGAGGCTGACCGCATTCTCGAAGGCCTGGAAACTGGCGATGGAACGCGGCAGCGCAGTGACATCGTCATGCTCGTAATAGCGCTTGCAAAGTTCGACGGCAATGCGGCCGGCCTTCAGGAACAACTCCTTGCGATCGGCGTGGGTCGCCAGCAACGAGCCGTTGCCAGGCAAGGAAAGCCCCAGCGCCTCGGTCAGGCAGTTCATCGAATTGGCGGTGAACATGCCGGAACAGGAACCGCAGGTCGGGCAGGCGGAGCGCTCGAACTGGTCGACCTCGGCATCGCTCACCTTGTCGTCGCCAGCCTTGATCATGGCGTCGATCAAGTCGACGGCGATGATCTTGTTGCCCCAATTGACCTTGCCCGCCTCCATCGGCCCGCCCGAGACGAATACCGATGGAATATTCAGGCGCAGCGATGCCATGAGCATCCCCGGCGTGATCTTGTCGCAATTCGAGATGCAGACCATGGCATCGGCGCAATGGGCATTGACCATGTACTCGACCGAATCGGCAATCAGTTCGCGCGAAGGCAGCGAATAGAGCATGCCGCCGTGGCCCATCGCTATGCCATCGTCAACGGCGATGGTATTGAACTCCTTGGCGATGCCGCCGGCTGCCTCGATCTCGCGCGCCACCAACTGGCCCAAATCCTTCAGATGGACATGACCGGGGACGAACTGTGTGAAGGAGTTCACCACCGCGATGATCGGCTTGCCGAAGTCGCCGTCCTTCATGCCGGTGGCACGCCACAGGGCGCGCGCGCCGGCCATGTTGCGGCCGTGGGTGGAAGTGCGGGAACGGTAGGCGGGCATGGTGTTTCTCCTGTTGCGGCGGGCAGCCAATGAGGGCGCTCGGATAGAATGACGATTCTAGCCGAAAGCTTCCGGCTACCCGCCATCCTCGCCCGTCATCGAGCCTGCCCATGAGCGCCCTATTCGTCGCCAATTACATCCGGGAAATCGAAGCGATGGCCCGCTATGGCGGCAGCAGCGACGAGAGCAGTATCCGCAAGGCATTTTCCAACCTGCTCGACGCCTACTGCAAACCGAATGACCTGCGCCTGATCGACGAGCTGGAATATGTCACCCGCGGCGGCGCCAAGGTCTATCCGGACGGCACACTTAAAGACGCCTTGCGCCTTACCCACGGCTACTGGGAAGCCAAGGACGAGTTCGACGATCTCGACCAGGAAATCGCCCGCAAGGGGGCCAAGGGCTACCCCACCGACAATATCCTGTTCGAGGACAGCCGCACCGCCGTGCTGATCCAGAACGATGCCGAAGTCATGCGCACCGACATGCGCGATTTGGATGCGCTGGACCGCCTGATCAGCGCCTTCGTCGGCTTCGAGCGACCCGAAGTGGCAGACTTCCGCCGTGCCGTCGACAAGTTCAAGGAAGACTTGCCGCACGTGCTCGAAGCCTTGCGCGCGATGTTCGATGCGCAGCAAAAGTGCAACCAGCCGTTCGCCGCTGCGCTAAGCGCTTTTCTCAAGCTCTGTCGCGACAGCATCAACGCCGACATCACGGCCGACGACGTGCGCGAGATGCTGATCCAGCACATCCTCACCGAAGATATCTTTCTCAAGGTGTTCGACGATGCCCAGTTCCACCGCGAGAACAACATCGCCCGGGAACTCACTCGCGTCGAGCAAACCTTCTTCACCGGCACCACCCGCAAGAACACCTTGCGCGGCCTCGAAAGTTATTACGGCGCCATCAAGCAGGCCGCCGCCGGCATCGCCAACCATCATGAGAAGCAAGGTTTTCTCAAGGCCATCTACGAAAATTTCTACAAGGTTTACAACCCCAAGCTGGCCGATCGGCTGGGCGTCGTCTATACGCCCAACGAGATCGTCCGCTTCATGATCCAAGGCACCGAAACCCTGCTGCACCGCCACTTTGGCCGCCTGCTGCAAGACCCGCATGTGGAAATTCTCGATCCGGCGGTCGGCACCGGCACCTTCATCTGCGACCTGATCGAGCACCTCAAGGGCAACCCGGCGGCGCTCAAGCACAAATACCAGAACGAGATCCACTGCAACGAAGTGGCGATCCTGCCGTACTACATCGCCAACCTGAACATCGAATTCACCTACGCGCAACTGACCGGCGACTACCTCGAATTCCCGCACATCTGTTTCGTCGACACGCTCGACAACCTGGGTTTCGAGAAAACCCATCGCGGTCAGAACATGGCATTGGATTTCGGCCTCTCAGCGGAAAACATCGAGCGCATCGTCAAGCAGAACAAGCGCCGCATCTCGGTCATCCTTGGCAATCCGCCTTACAACGCCAACCAGATGAACGAGAACGACAACAACAAGAACCGGCTCTACGCAGGCATCGACGCGCGCATCAAAGACACCTGGATCGCCGCCAGCCATGCCCAGAAAACCAAGATGTACGACATGTACGCCCGCTTCTTCCGCTGGGCGGCTGATCGGATAGATGCCGACGGCATCATCGCCTTCGTCACCAATCGCAGCTTCATCGACAGCCGCACCTTCGACGGCTTTCGCAGCGAAATGGCCAAGGAGTTCGATGAAGCCTGGATCGTCGACCTCGGCGGCGACGTGCGCGCCAATCCCAAGCTGAGCGGCACCACGCACAATGTCTTCGGCATACAGACTGGCGTGACCATCAGCTTCTGGGTCAAGCGCCACAAGGAGAAGAAGCAGAAGCACGCCTGCACCCTCTGGTACGCGCGGCGGCCGGAAATGGAGACGGCGGAAGAAAAGCTTGCCTGGCTATTCGCCACGAAATTCGATGACGTGGAATTTGCCCATGTGACGCCAGATGCCAAGAGCAACTGGATCAACCAGGCCGACAACGATTTCGATACTCTGCTGCCGCTGTGCTCGAAGGAAACGAAATCCTCCGACTCTCAGAGCAAAGAAAGGGCACTGTTTCGCACGTTCTCACTTGGTGTAGTGACTGCGCGCGACGAGTGGGTATTTGGCGCTGACGACGAAAATATTTCGCGCAAAGTTGGCTACCTCATAGATACCTACGAAAGCGATCTGAAACTACTTGGCCAAAGGCCAACGGCCGATGTGGTTGAACAACTTGATGGCAGCATAAAGTGGACACGCGCGGTCAAAAACGATCTTCGGCGGGGTATCCATTACAGATTTGATCGGTCCGAGATTCGCCATTGCCTATATCGCCCATTCGTACAACGCCGGCTTTACTTCAGCAAACAACTGAACGAAGTTCGATACCAGCTTCCATACATATTTCCGCACGAAGATAGCGAGAACCTTTGCATTTCGTTCTTGAGCATCATTTCTTCTTGGCCCTTGGCCACGCTTGCATCCA
>CAISUK010000205.1 GCA_903888645.1 uncultured Pseudomonadota bacterium
ATCTCATCGCCTGACTGCACAACCTTGCCCAGCAGCGCGGTACGCGAAGTAATGACACCATCGTCAATGGCGAGCACACGAGTATGGGCGAGCGTGATGCGCTGAATATCAAGCAGTGCGGCGGCGGCATTTAGGCTGGCTTGCGCAGTTTGCTTGTTGATCGAATATTGCTCATATTGCTGACTGGAAATGGCGCCCCCTTGTTTGGCGATCTTAGCACGCTCAACGTCGCTCCCGGCCTGAGCCAGACTGGCCATAGCAGAAGCTAAGTTCGCCTCCAAACGGCGCAGCTCTGCGGCGGTGGTATCGCTTGCTAATTCCGCCAGCAGATCACCCGCTTTCACCCGTGCTCCCACATCAGCATGGATGGCCGACAGGCGTAAACCCCCTGTCTGCGCACTAATCACGGCTTCCTGCCATGCAGCGATCATGCCGCTGGCCGTCACATTACGCGGCATGACTGCCTTGACTGGCGTGGTAGTGGTCACCGTCAATACAGTGCGCACAGGATCAGCCAGACTAGTCTTAGTAGAGGGTTTGAACAAGACGCTGCCTGCACCGATCAGAATGACAATCGCGGCGGCAACGATCCAGCGGTAACGTGTCTTCATTTCGATTCTCCTTGCAAATTTTCTGTGGCGGATTGCCAACTGCCACCTAATGCCTTGTAGAGGGTGATCCATTGATCGACGCGAGTCTGGTTCAGATCGATGAGCGAGACTTCAGCCGAAATAGCCGTGCGGCGCGCCGTCTCCAAATCCAACAAACTGATGCGGCCTGACTGCCAGTTGATTTCGGAAGCGCGGAAATAGCGGCGGTATTGGGTGGCACTGGTTCGGGCATCGCCTTCGCGGCGTGCAGCACTATCCAGATTAACCAGTGCCTGTTCCACTTCCTTAACCGCAGTGCGGACGTTGCTCTTATAGGTGGCGAGCGCAGAGTCGTAATCGGCCCGCGCACTATCCACTTTAGCCGCCGACGATCCCGCATTGAACAAGGGCAGCGACAGAACCGGGGCAAGACTCCAGGGTGTCGTCGCCAGCCCGGCTGCATGCGAGACGGTTATGCTGCCTGTCAAGCTCAGCGAAGGCCAACGGCCCGCTTCGGCTACGCCGATCTTAGCCATAGCAGCGGCCAGCTGTCGCTCGGACGAGACGATGTCGGGACGCTGGCTGATCAGCGCGGCAGGAATGGACTCGATACTTACCTCTGCCGGTGTTGGCAATGGCGTGATGTCGTTACCGAGCAGCTCGCGCACTCGCACCTCCTCCAATCCGGTAACGGCAACTAGCGCCTTGATACCCAGATCGCATATTGCCTGCTGGGCCGTGGCACTGGACGAGGCTGAAGCAGCCCCGGCCTCGACCAGCGCCAAATCGGCAGGGGCGCTAAACCCTGCTGCCACCGACACACGAGTCAGACGCTGCGTTTCCTGATAGGAATAAGCCTGCTCCTCATAAGCGGCCAGTTTCAAATGGCAGGCGCGATAGTCCACATAATTGGTCGCCACTTCAGCAGCCAGGCTGACGCGGGCGCCATGCCAATCGGCCTC
>CAISUK010000206.1 GCA_903888645.1 uncultured Pseudomonadota bacterium
AGGACGAAGCCGAAGCCCTGCAAATCGCCAACGACACGATCTACGGCCTCGGCGCCGGTGTCTGGTCGCGCGATGGCAACAGAGCCTACCGCATGGGCCGCGCCATCAAGGCCGGACGCGTATGGACCAACTGCTATCACGCCTACCCGGCCCACGCTGCCTTCGGCGGCTACAAGGAATCGGGGATCGGCCGCGAGACGCACAAGGTGATGCTGGATCACTACCAGCAAACCAAGAACCTGCTGGTCAGCTACAGCCCGAACAAGCTCGGCTTCTTCTAAATGCATCAATAAATCTACTGCGCTTGGCATCTCGGGGTTGGGCGGTGCTCGCAATCCTCATGTACTAATGTACATTCCGGTTGCTGTGCTCCGGCCGTCCCCGACCTGCCGGCGCTCGCGACGATTTCTTGACGCATTCCGGCCCGTTGGTCGGTCAGTCAGTAGATTCTTTGGGGCGGGCGACCGCCCCATTTTTATTGGAGACGACCATGGTCGAAAAAGTCATCGCCACTGATGCAGCCCTGGAACTGATCGAGTTTCTCAAGAAGAAACACGGTCCGGTGATGTTCCATCAGTCCGGAGGCTGCTGCGACAACAGCGCCGCCAACTGCTACCTGCCCGGCGAACTGACGATAGGCGCCGGCGACGTGTTCCTCGGCGAAATCGGCGGCAGTCCGTTCTACATCAGCGTGTCGCAATACGAATACTGGAAGCACACCCAACTGATCATCGATGTCATTGAAGGCAGCGGTGGCACCTTCTCGCTGGAAGGCCCGGAAGGCAAGGCTTTCCACACGCGCTCGCGACTATTCACCGATGTCGAGTGGGCCGAACTGAAAGCTTCCGGAACCGTTTGAACAGCTGCGGCAGTCGATTCTTGTTGGTGCTTGATCCTCAGAGCACACAACGGCCCAGAATTTACAACCGCAAGTTCACCCCTTTAGACCGATTCACACGCCTTGTCTTTCAAGCGCACCGTGTCGCCGTCCAAGGCCTGCACAATTTTGTTGCACATGGCTTCGATCGCATCGGTGAGATCGGCAAGCAATTTCTCCAAGGGTGCGCCTTCGCGCAATCCAATTTCAAGCAACACAACGATCTTGAGAAGCTCAGTCATTCCGAGTGCGCCAACTCGCCCCCTGAACGAATGGAGCGTCTTGAAAGCAGCTTCCGAGTTACCACTTCTATACTCAGCGAAGAACTTGTCTGGTATATCGGGAGCGGTTTCGACGAAGTCGGCCAGCCAATACCCGTAGCGGCCGACATTTCCTCTGAACCTGTCTAACGCTGCCGCGACATCGACACCATCGATACTCAGATTGCCGTCGTTTGTATTGCTCCGCCGCGTAGTAGCGGCATGGCCATCAGGCAGGACTGCACCAACGACTCGCTTGTCTCCGGGCATCCATCTTCCCAGCGTTCTATAGAACGCCGTGTTGTCGAAGGGCTTGCCGATATGGTCGTTCATCCCCGCATCGGCGCTGACTTTCATCTCGTCAGTCAGGGTGTTCGCCGTCATGGCGATAATGGCCAGCGATGCGAATTCGCTCCGAGAACGCAATGCGCGGGTGGCTGTCAGCCCATCCATGACAGGCATCTGAATATCCATGAGCACGGCATCAAAGGTGCCGGGCCCCGAGGCTGTCAAGATATCAAGTGCCTCCTGACCGTTCTTGACCAGCACCGAGGCGATCCCGACTTTGGCGAGCAGCACTTCGGCAATCTCGCGATTGATGGACTGATCGTCAGCTACCAGGACGCGGGCGCCCAGGTAGCGCGTGGAAGGGGCCTGGTCGGGCCGATCGGTTGGCGGCAAGTCGGCGATTGCGCCGACGCCAAGCCAGATCTTGACGACAAAGGTCGTACCATCGCCCTCGCGACTGCTCACAGCGATCTCGCCATTCATCGATTCCACGAGCTGCTTGCTGATCGCCAGACCCAAGCCGGTTCCGCCAAACTTTCTGCTTATACTGGCGTCCGCCTGAGCAAATGGCTGAAACAGCCGCTCAATTTCTTCAGGGCGCATGCCGATGCCCGAGTCCTCAATTTCAAACTTCACGCAAGCACGTCCTTCGTCATGCTCGAGTAGGCCGACACGCAGTTCGACCCGGCCAGTCGATGTGAACTTGACGGCATTCCCAACCAGGTTCAACAAGACTTGCTGCAGTCGATTGGGATCCCCAAGGAGGACAGGCGGAACATTGTCGGCAAGTGCTGCAACCAGCTTGAGGCCCTTTTCCAAAGCACGCGGTGTCATCAATGCAGTGCACATTTCGATCATCCCGCGAATATCGAAGGCAATGGTCTCGAATTCCATCCGACCGGCGGCTACCTTGGCCAGATCGAGGAGGTCGCTGACCACGCGATTCATGTGCTTGCCAGATCTCAAGATCTTGTCAAGATAGTCGCGTTGTTTGGATTCGATACTGAGATCCTGGGCCAGGTTGGCCAGGCCGATAATGGCTGTGAGCGGCGTACGCAGTTCGTGACTCACATTGGAGAGGAACGCGTCTTTGGCGGCGTTGGCGGTCTCGGCGGCCGTTTTTGCCACTGACAAGGCTTGGGCCGACTCCTGCAATTCCACTTGAGTGGCGGCCATTTGGTTGATTAACTCAACCTTGTCGGAAATATCCAGGAACGTTCCGATGATACCTGCCACGACACCGCGTTCATCGCAGAATACCGCCTTGCTATAAATGACATCAAGATCTACGCCATCCTTGTCCTTGATCTTGAATTCATAGACTTGATGTTCCGGGCGAGCCATCAGGTCGAGGTCTTTCTGGTGATACATTTCTGCCAATTCGCCCGGCCACAACTCATAGACGGTCTTGCCCAGGATCATGTCGGCACTGAATCCCGTAATTTCGGAGAACTTGTGATTGCAGCCGAGATATCGGCCGTTGCGATCCTTGTAGAAAACGGCAAGGGGCAGCGTCTGCAAGAAAGACTGCTGAAAGGCGAAGTCTCGGGCTTGGGCGGCGCTAGTCTCGGCGATCAGTTCGAGACTGCGCTTGCGCAGAACCTCGCAAGCAGCAGTGCTCAAAAGTCCAGCGACGAAAATTGTCGCGAGATGCGATTCCCATGGCGATAGCGCGCCATGGAAAATCGCTTCCTTGATCCCTTCGTATGCTCCGAACAGCCCGGCGGTGCACAAGAAGACGATCAGATAGGTCAGGTACGGGACATGCTCGACCTGATCGCCCACGGCGCTGCGTCCCATGGAAACGAGCGACGCACACTGGTGGCGAATTGACCTTAAAGCGACTTCAACCATGATGGAACCCTCCGGGGCTGCATGCCTTGATCAAGTTCGGTGGTGGTGCCAGGATCGACGAAAAGATCGCGCCAAATGATTGCTTGCGCGTTCACTATATGCAGTTTTGCCAATTGCGCAATCACCCAAAAGTACTAATCCAAAAGTTATATGCCGAAAGTAATAGCCTGCCAAACGAGCCTGCCCAACAAGCCTTTTGAGCCCGTTGAGGCTGCTGTCTGGTCGTGGGAAATCGTGCTGCCACTCGGGACGGCGGCGCTGGTAGTTTGCGCGGCGGCCGGGTTTTGCAGGACAATCGCGAACGGCGTCGAATAGGTCCGGATTTCAAGGCGCAAATTGGCTGTCGGCACGGTTCAGCGAGCCTACTGGACAGGGAATTTCGCCATCCGGCGAAGCCGTAATCCAGTAGACAGATCGAACATCGAAAGATGGACTGCGCGGGCGACTGGATTAGCGACTCACCGTCAATCGGGACACCTCGTTCCCGAACTGAATGGCCGGAGGAAAATAGGTGGAAGCGTTGAAGGCATTCGCCGAAGCAGTCGAGCAACGGCTAGAAGAAGCGCGTACGCGGTTTTTCGATTGCGGCGAGGCGCCGGAAGAGCTGCTCTCGCCGACCATTCTGCGGTCATGGCAACGCAGCCGCAACCACGGCCTCGAGGCAACGCCGCAGTGTGCCGCTGAAAGCATCGTTGCCCCCGCACAGCTGACCTCGGCGCGCGAGCGTCACGGCAGTTTTCTCGCCTACAGCGAATCGATCATGCAGCAGATCCATGCAGAGGTGCGCGAGCACGGCAGCATCGTCGTGCTGAGCGACCCGAATGGCCTGATCCTGCGCAGCGTCGGCGACGCCGACTTCCTGGCCCGCGCCGAGCGCGTCGCACTGATGCCGGGTGCCTGCTGGG
>CAISUK010000207.1 GCA_903888645.1 uncultured Pseudomonadota bacterium
CTGAAGCGATCACCCTGCTGGAGCAGGTCCATGCGCACGTGAAGGACGGGAATACGCTCGTCGTGTTCGGCCCGAACGGCGTCGCCGCGACCGAGTAACGTCAAGCCAGTTCGATAACACCCCATAGGGAGGTCGTTTCCCCGATGGGGGGGCGCGCTTCTCCACATCAACAAATGAGGTTGAGCGATGATCGTCACGGAAGAAGAAGCACAGTCGATCGTATGTCCGTTGCGTGACTTCGGCCAGTGCCTGCATACGCGGTGCATGGCCTGGCGGTGGGAAGATGCTGGAAGGGACGCCAGTAAGCTTCCGGACAGCTATCTTTCTTCAGATCTGGATGATCCCAGAGGCTATTGCGGACTGGCCGGTACCCCGGTCGCCCTGCGCTAAACCACGCCGATTCGTTGCGCGCCCTAAAGCGGGTGCGCGACCGATTCCGATCCCCACCGGGAGACTCGCTCTCCCCATGGGGATGGTGTGTCTGCCGGGCTCACCAACCCAGGAGACCACCATGGCCAAACAACTTTCCCTGTTCGCAGACGACATTGATGACGACGAGCGCCGCCCGGCCCTGTCGCGCACCGACCGCACGCTGGTGGCGAAAGCCATCCGATGTCTGGAGGCGGTCTACCTGACCAAGGGGGACTGCCTCACCAGTCCGCAAGCAACCCGCGACTACCTGAAACTGAGGCTCTTTGGCCTGCCGAGCGAGGTCTTCGTTTGCCTCTTCCTTGACTTATGTGAAGCATTTGGTAATGTGGAGTTGAGATCCCGGAACCGCTGCCCCATGCGGATCCGGCGACCCCAACTCCACATAATGCAGCTACAGCCGCCGCATCCAGTTGACGATGTCGAGCTGTTCGGGCGCGACACGTCCCGCTTGCGGGGCAGGCATCACATCTGGAAAAACCTGTGAGAGGGCCTGTCGCTTGGTATCGATGTCGGCACGAGCGTACTCCATCGTCGTGGTCAAAGTGGCATGGCCCAACCACTGGCTGATGGTGGCGAAGTCGACCCCAGCCTTCAGCAGATGGATTGCGGTTGTATGCCGCAGCGAGTGCGGATGGATGCTTTTGTCTCGCAGCGTCTGAACCTCGTTGGCGCAGACATCGATCCGCTTGTTCAGCAGATACCGCACGCCGAATCGGGTCAGCTTCGTACCTCGGCGGTTGACAAAAAGTGGGCTGTCCAGATCGACCGGCCGGGACTTGCGCTCGATCAGCTCACGAAGCAGCCCTAAGGTGCGCGCCCAGATCGGGCAAACGCGAACCTTGCCGCCTTTACCGCGCAGGTGAACCTGGTACGGGGGTTCGAGTCGGATATCGCCCACGGTCAGGTCGAGCACCTCTTGTACCCGTGCCCCAGTGTTGAACATCAAGGCGAAGAGTGCTTGATCGCGCCGCTCGGTGTCGGAGGCGCCGCGCGGCAGTTTCAACAGCGCTTCCACTTCCTGCTCTTCGAGGTACTCCACCGGTGGGCGGCGAGGACCACGCTTGAACGGGATGGCCAGGATGCGTTGCATCTCAGTCATTGCTTCGGGGTATTCGCCGGCGGCGAATCGGGCGAAGGCGTGCAGCGCCGCCAATCGGACATTGCGTGTTGCAACGCAATTGCCCCGTTCTTCCTCAAGAGCGGCCAGAAAGTGGCCGACCTCCGGTGCGGATAGATCCTCGAAGTTGAGCACGTCGATCGGTCGTCCGCAATGCTCTGCAACAAAGCGCAGGTAGAGCACTAAGGCATCGCGGTAGCTGTGGATCGTGTGGGCGCTCATGCCGCGCAAGGTTGGCAAGTACTCCTGGAAAAAGCGCACGACGCAGCGGCTAAGGGGGTTCGGGCCGGGGTGCGTCATGATGGCTCTCCTGAAATCAGGTGGCCGTAGCGCTGCTCAAACCGATGGCTTGCCGTGGACGCGACCTCCGGCAGCCAGTGCAAGTAGTAGGCAGTGGAGATGATCGACGCGTGGCCCATGTACATTGCGAGCCTAGGCAGACAGGACTGCACGTCGGCTCCATTGCGGTGCCAGCGCAGGAGAGCCTGCAAGGCGAAGCTGTGCCTCAAGTCATGGACGTGTGGCAAGCGACCTTCGGAATCTTGGACACCGGCGATGAGGCACAGCTGGCGCAGCCCATAATCGATGATCGGGCCATGGTATTGGCGGATCACATGCGAATGCCGATGATCACCAATCAGCGGTGCCTCCGGGCCGACGTTCCAGGGTACGGCCAGGCGCTGCGCCATATAGGCATGAAGCTCCTGTTGAGCATCTGTCGACAGCGGTACCAAGCGCGACTTGTAGAACTTGGCGTCGCGGATCGTCGCCGTGCCGTCGGTCAAATCGATGTCGCCGAGGCAAAGGTGCACCAGCTCGCCGCGGCGCAGACCCGCCGTGTAGAGGAGCACCACGGCCAGACGCATCATCGCCGGACGCAACGGAACAACGCTGCGGATCTGCAAGCCATCTGCGGCATGCAGCAGCTTGGCAATGTCCGTAGGACCAAGGATGACGGGGGTTCGCCTAGGCCGGCGCCGCGGAAAGCGTGACGCATCGGGTACGAAGCACTCCGGCTCCGTGCGCTGGCGATACAGACAGAGCTTGCGAACGACGCGCTGATAGTCGCGCCGGACATTCGCGTGCAATTGCAGATGCGTGACACACCACCGCTCGAAGGACGTCTGTCCCAGGTCAGCCTCTTCGTGCTCGGCCAGAAATCGGCAGAGCCGGTCGATGATCCACGCCTGATGAACGAAACGACGCCCGAGCGCTCTCATATGCGTGACGTAGCGGTGCGCCCAATGTTCGAAGACTGTCGTCGGACAATCAATGCGCATGACACCCTCCCGGCAGCGGCAAGGCCACGTCGCGCAGTGCGTCGACCTGCAGTCGCAGATACACTCCGGTCGACTCCAGGCTGCGGTGTCCCAGCAGATCGCCGATCGTCTTGACGCCGACGTTGCGCTGCAACAGGCGCATGGCGAAGCCGTGTCGTAGACCATAGGGCGAAGCATCGTCCAGCGGCAATCCGCTGCGGCGGACATGCCGTCGAAACGCCTCGGCAATCGCGTTGCGCGTGAGCGCTCCAGCCGGCGCGATGAGACGGGTGTTAGCGGCTGCGAAAAGCCGCGGAAAAGTGGCGAACGCAGCGGAGGATAGTCCCGGACTTTGGGGCCAGGCGGGCGCTCACTGAGGAGCGCCGGGACGTGACGCATCAGAACGGATCGCTGGGATCGCCGGGGTCGAAG